>JAQYWP010000645.1 GCA_029379285.1 Rhizonema sp. PD38 | reverse complement strand
ATTTTAACTGCTTTATTAACTAAAATCATCTCAGTTAAGTCACACCATATATATGTGTTTATGTCAACCTCTAGCTCTCCAAATTTTAATGCGTTTGCCCTGCGGACAAGGCAGAGGGCAGAGAGTAGAGGGCACTCAGGAAGAAAAAATTTTTCAGTTATACCCTTTTGCCTTGCCCAAATTCGGTTTAATATCCCCACCAAAATCTTTGAAAAGGTGGTCTTACATTAGATTGGGACTTGCGCTACTGCACTCAAAGGTGTTGCAAACTTGGTAAAAAATGTCTTAGAGGATATGGAAGCGAATGTTGAGAGGATTTCAGAACCTATAGCAGAAAAAAAGCGATAAATTTCAAGTTTACATTCCTCCAGGCTTAATCAGAGACTAGCTATAGAAGCAGCCAAAGACAATGTTACCTTAAATCGCTATATAAGTATTAAACTTGCATGTTATATTTTCCTATGATAAACTCCTACCAGATTATATTTTTCTGTTGTTTTGTAGTGGTTTATTTGAGTTAATATATAAGACTTATATTCGGCTTTTAAAGGACACTTAGGGTAAATTATGAGAATTTATCTGACCAAGGATTTATGATAAAAATTCCGCAGTTCGTAAAATCAGCAACATTACGAGTTGCTATAGTTGCATTACGAGAGTAACAAATAGCAGCAATCTGAGCATCAGCCTGAGATATGGGAGTTCCATTGACTCGTCTTTGAGCCGCAATATTCGCAAAAGCTACAGCAGCAGATTCATCAAATGGAAGAACGCGCCCTCCAAAATCTTCTACAAACATTAAAGTAGTAGCTTAGTAGAGTCCATATTTGCGCTTTCCTTCTGGTAAAATGGCAATGCCATAGAGTATTTCGGCTTGTGTAATTGTTGTCGTGAACAAGCTTGTTAAAGATTGTCGAAATGCCCAATTACGAACTATTGTAGAGCCTTTTGGTTTAATTAATTCTGACAATACATTAGTATCAAGGATAATCATTATTCAAATATTGGGTGCAGGACGTATAGGTTCTCTAGTCACTTCTCCTAATTCAAAATCTTCTAAGTGTGCAAAGCGTTTTTCTATCATATTTACAATATTTTCAGGCTGATTTTGATTTTCTATTAAAGCCTGACACAAAATATCTTTTGCTTCTTCTTCTAGAGAACGACCATTTTCTGAAGCTCTTTTTTGTAAAAGGTTTTTAATGTGTTCGTCAATATTAAAGATAGTAATGTTTGTCATACTGAATGAATAGAGTTATGGTGTATTTAGATAGTAGTAATTATATTCTAGTTTAACAAAAAGAATTCAAGCGGTAAGATTCCCTAACGATTTAACCTAATCGATAGGGTTTTTATTCATGGAGACGCGATATATCGCGTCTCCAGTTTCCAACTAATCCGATTTGACCCAATCGGTAGGGAAAATAGCAATCAGCCGACTTTGCCAAAAATAGTGTTTCCAACTAATCCGATTTGACCCAATCGGTAGGGGACCCTATCTAAGGAGTTTTCACATGTCTGAAATGCAAGTTTCCAACTAATCCGATTTGACCCAATCGGTAGGGAGTTCGTCTGGGAGCCTTTGCCCTATAAGGGTTTCAGACATCAAATCGACGCATCTCTGAAAAACATTATACATGTTGTTCAAAATTAAGCAAAACGCACCCCTCAAAGCCTTACCTTGTATGGCATCGACGCATCTCAACGGAAAATATAGGGTTTCAGCGATTTGACGAGATGCGTCGATGAGCATGTTACAAAACCTCCTAAATTACCTAGAACTTAGATAACGTAATACTTTGGCGGGGAAGCTGGTTCAACACTACCAATAGTTAACACTCTGGAAACAGATTCCTGAGAAATCCAATAAAATCGGACATCGTCTTCAGATGGTTTCACAAGTTTTTTCGATTTCTCAAACAGTTGTCGCATTTCCTCCAAACTTAAAAAACACTCAAATACGGAATACTGCACTCTTCGTCCATAACCCTCTAGAAAGTTGGATAGCTTAGTGCGCCTTTTATCATCAGGGATATCATACACGACAACCACTAACATATTTAGTAGTAAGAATCAATACTTTACAAAAATACAAGTATTTTTACTGGCAAGATACAAGGTCTAACTTCAATCCTAATTATATTTTAGGATATTCAAATATACAGTAGATGACAACGAACGTGAATCACCCTCAATTTCAAAGGCTTTTGGTTGCGATCGCCCCTATGTCATTTCTGGAGATATCTATTTTAGAAACATATTATCTCTATCCTGCTCTTAAAAAAGATTCATAAGGAACCCCTGATAACAAACAACGTTTATATCTTCTCACTTGCAACTGAATTGCATGTCTGTATGTAACTTGAGATATTAAATCAGGGTGAGAAACTTCTTCATTCATCCGATTTTCAAATTGATTGAGAAAAACTTTTCTTGCAGATTGACTTAAATATACTCCTCCTGTACTAACAACCACATCAAAATCCTGTGGCTTAAATATAGATTTATTAATTATCATTAAAATCAAACTATCAACTATAGGAGAGCGAAACTCTTCCATCAAATCAAAAGCTAAGTATGGCTTTTGCTTCTCACCATAATGAAAATTACCTATATATGGAGAAAGCCCTTCAGCAATGATAAAACTCAATACGTTGTTAAACAAAAGCGTGTAACCAAAACTCAATAATGAATTAACTTCATCAATGGGAGGTTGACGAAACCTCTGGGAAAAACTGAAAGCAGAATTAGTAATCATCTTTCCAAAAGCTGGAAAGTATCTCGCTGCGGCAATTCCTTCGTAACCACGTAATGTATCCAAATTCTCTACATATTCCAAAGCATCAATATCTTGATTAATACCATAAATAGCCTTTTCCACATCTTCTAATTTTCGCTTGCGATTAAATCGCATTAATAACTGCTTATAATTCATTAACTTACCTAAAACAACAGCCCTTGATACCTTTAATTGAAAATAATCATCATGACGTCTCTCAATTTGAATTAACTGATGATCCAAATTTGTAGACTCTTCACTCCATAAATGACCGTGATATTGTCCAGATTGACTGAGAAATAACACAGCAATTTTCTCTTGTAAACAAGCACTAATTACATGAGTTGATAATTGAATATTACCAAAAACGAGAATTTGCTCAACTTCGCGAATGGGAACTTCAAGTTTGGGCTTTTCTGAGACATGAAGAACAAAGCGTTGATAGTCTTTGTAGATTGACGTTCCTTGTTCAATTAAGTAAATAGCTGCCATTTCCCGATTCCAAATATTTTTTTGAAAAGGACTGTTATCTTCATTTTCTTCGCTTCGGGGAGGTGATTCTATCTCCACCTCTGCAAGAAAAGGTTGATGTAAATAAGCAATGTTTTCGGCACCTGACTCCTTTTCTTCACCTAAGCCAATTTGCCTTCTTACATAAGAAAGCTCGGAATTTAAGGATTTCTCCTTATCGGCGAGAGATTCTTCCAGACTTTTTTTTTACTATAATTTTTAGCTTGTTTTTTGACTTGCTTCTCTTCTATCCCCGACTTTAACTTAACTTGATTTGCATCTACAGGAAAAATCGCATTTTCTAAAAAACCATGCCCTAAAAACCGAAAACCACGCTCAAAATTAGTAATTTGAGTTTTCTCGGTATTGAGCGTCAACCCCATTGAATCTAATAGAGTGATTATTTCTAACTTAGCTGACAGAATTCGTTCTTGACTATGCGATCAAACCAGAAAATCATCTGCATAACGCACGATTTTTAAATCAGTCGCACTCACTAACTCATCAAACTCATGTAGATAAATATTTGCTAAAATTGGAGAAATTACCGCACCTTGTGGTATACCTTTTTGTGGTAATACGACTCCTTCTTGTGTTAAAACACCAACAGTTATCCAAGATTTTATTAAACATAAAATTCCCGGATTGTCAATATGTAACCTCACCTCTTGTAATAACCTGTTATGATCAAGGTTATCAAAAAATTTGACGATGTCTGCATCTAAAACCCATAGATAACCCATATCTCGCCAATCTGCAATTTTCTCCACCGCATTGATATAAGATAAATTGGGGCGATAAGCAAAACTAACAGGTGAAAATTTCTCCTCCATTAATAGATAAAGTACATTTAATAAAGCCTGCTGAACAATTCTGTCTCTAACTGTGGGAATTTTCAACTCTCTTTGCGTACCGTTTTTTTTGGGAATAATCACTTGTTTACAAGGAAGAGGTTGATAAGTACTATTACTTACAGCATTGAGCAATTGATAAATATTAAGAGTTTGATTGCGGGCAAAGCTATCAATGCTTTCTCCATCTACTCCGGCACAACCACGATTTTCGGCAACTTTCTCCCAAGCACGTTGAAAATTATTGATGTCGAGAAATCTGCTAGCGATATTAATCATAAAAGCTCACAATCAGATTTTTACAAGATGTATGTAGTACTTTTCATTTGCGGGTAAAGGGTTATACCATTTCACGAAAATTTTGATACAATTTACTCCCCTTGCTTCCCCTGCTCCCCCTGCTTCCCCTGCTTGCCCAAATGTATCAACTTTAAAGTGAAACGGTATTAGGGTGGGGTTCATGGAACAAAAGACACCCTACTTCAACTCATTAACAACTCGATTTAATTCCTGTACAAACCAAGAATCAGCGTCAGTTTCTAAAAATACTTCCAATAAAGTGCGGTAATACCATAAAGTACCTTCCTTACCACCTTGAAACTTTTTCCAAGTTGCTTCCCCTTCTATAAATAAATCACTCAAAATACTACGCGCATTATGTAATTTATCTGCTAGCGATACCCGACGAACTGAAGGTGAAGCATAACGCAATTTCTCAATATATTGCTGTTTGCGTTCTTGCCAAGGTAATTTTGGGATAGTATCTGCATCGGTACAACCATCAACTATTTCGACGACTCTTGTACCAAACATATTTAAAATTACTTCGCGGGTTGCTTTTCCCCCCTGATCTTCGACTGCATCATGTAATAATGCAGCTATAGCTTCATCTTCATCACCACCATTTTCTAACACCAGTGCTGCTACACTTAATAGGTGACTAATATAAGGTACATTACCACCTTTTCTAATTTGTTTGCTGTGCAATCGATTTGTGTAAATTAAAGCTTGTTCAAAACGATGAGTTAATTTTGGTGTTTCTGTTTCGTTCAAATTCATAGTTTGATTTCCTTAATTATTTATAAAGTTTATAAGTAGCTTCCATATCTTTCTTCATGTCTTGCCGAAAGTGTAAAGGTAAAATGACTTCAACATTTGGACCCCAAGCCCGCAAGCGCATTACAATATTATTATCCTTAACGCGGTAATCGACTTTGCAGTAAATATCCTTCTCTTCACGAGCTTGTACTATTGAAAGCATACTTTTTTGTTCTAATGATGCTGTATG
>JAQYWP010000644.1 GCA_029379285.1 Rhizonema sp. PD38 | reverse complement strand
GTTGAAGCAGGAATTGTTGAACGATGTCTTATGATGTCTAGTAAATAAGGTTCAGTTATCAATAATAATTATTCTCCCCCCACTCCCTACTAGAATACCCTCACTCCACACTCCCTCACCAATGAATACAACAGGTCGTTTACAAGATTTTATTTATACAGACTGGAGCTTGTACGAAACTCGGTTTAATCCTGACCAGTTGCACTCTAGAGAAACTGTATTCACAATTGGCAATGCTTACTTGGGAACGCGAGGAGCGTTTGAGGAAGGGTATCCCCGTGCATCACCGGCTACATTAGCTCACGGTGTTTATGACGATGTGCCAGTTGTGTACACAGAACTCGTCAACTGCCCGGACTGGCTGCCATTGGTCGTAATTGTGGATGGCGATCGCTTCCGCTTGGATCGAGGGGAGATACTGAGCTATGAGCGTCAACTTGATTTGCATCGTGGTATCCTCAGCCGGAGGGTACGATGGCGTAGTCCTGGAGGAAAAATTATCGACATCCACCTTGAACGTTTTACCAGTCTTGCAGATAGACATGTACTGGGAGTTCGCTGCCAATTAACACCAGTGGATTGTGATGGTGTGAGCGTAGAAATTCAAGGAAGTATTAATGGCTACCCGGAGAATCAAGGTTTTAACCATTGGGAATTTTTAGATCAAGGCAAAAATGACCAAGGCGTATGGTTGCAAGTTCGGACTCGGAGTTCCCGTATAGAACTAGGTATAGCTGCGGGAATGAGAATTGCAGGGACTGAGGCAACGTTTCAAGTTGCTAGCGCTCCAGGTTATCCTACTTTAACCACCACCTTCCAAGCATATAAGGGAGAAACTGTGACGGTAGAAAAATTCATCACAGTTTTTACATCAAGAGAAGAAAAAGAACCACTTCTAGCAGCGCAAGCAAAACTGACACAAATCTCTTCCTACTCAAGTTTAATAGCAGCCCACGAACAAGCTTGGGAGGAAGTTTGGGACAAAAGCGACATCCTGATTGAAGGAGATACGAAGGCTCAACTTGCCGTACGCTACAATCTATTTCAACTGTTAATCGCTTCACCGCATGATGACAAAGTTAGTATCCCGGCGAAAACACTGTCTGGATTTGGTTATCGCGGTCATGTTTTTTGGGATACAGAAATATTTATCCTTCCCTTCTTCACTTACACTCAGCCAGAAGCTGCCCGGAAATTATTGACATACCGCTACCACACTATAAATGGGGCAAAACGCAAAGCCGCCAATGACGGGTATAAAGGAGCAATGTATGCTTGGGAAAGTGCTGATACGGGTGATGAGGTGACACCCCGGTGGGCACTGCCTCACGATCCATACGGTGAAGATGTCCGGATCTGGTGTCGCGATCGCGAAATTCACATCAGTTCTGATATTGTATACGCCATTTGGTACTACTGGCAAGCAACAGACGACTCGGAGTGGATGCAACTCTATGGTGCAGAAATTATCTTAGACACTGCTGTTTTCTGGATGAGTCGCGTTGAGTGGAACACCAAGCACGAACGGTATGAGATTCGCGAAGTTATTGGTGCGGATGAGTACCACGAAAAAGTTGATAATAATGCCTTCACCAATAAAATGGTGCAATGGCATTTATCCAAGGCGATCATTGTCTATGATTGGCTAAGTAGTAACTTTCCTTCTCGTGCTACTGAGTTACAACTGAAACTTAATTTAACTTCAGAACGGCGATCGCGTTGGCAAGATATTGCGACAAATATCTGGATTCCCCAGGACGAGTCAACTGGACTTATCGAGCAGTTTGAGGGATTTTTTAAATTAAAAGACATCAATCTAGAGGAATACGAACCCCGTACCAAATCGATGCAAGCGATTCTAGGATTGGAAGAATGCAACAACTGGCAGGTTGTTAAACAGCCAGATGTACTGATGCTGCTGTCTTTAATGCGACAATCACCAGAACACCTCTACAGCCCAGAAGTGTTGCAGAAAAACTGGGATTACTATGCCCCCCGTACTGATATTACATATGGTTCCTCCCTCGGACCGGCAATTCACGCTATTTTAGCCTCAGACTTAGGCTTATCAGTAGAAGCTTACCAACGGTTTATGCAGGCAGCCATGGTAGATCTTGAAGATGTACGAGGCAATGCTCATGAAGGAATTCATGGTGCTAGTGCTGGTGGCGTTTGGCAAGCCGTGATTTGGGGATTTGGTGGAATCCATCTAACACAAGATGGACCGGTTGCCAACCCCCACCTACCTCCTGGTTGGAAGCGTCTGAAATTCAAGCTTCATTGGCGTGGCAAATGGCATGAATTCGATTTGCGATCGGCAGCAGAGGAAGTAGGGGAAAAATTAACTTCCTCTTCTTCCGACTCCCCAACTCCAAAGACTTCTACAGAGAAACACTCATCCAGTACTGACTCCGTAACGCAGATGCCCTCCCCCACGACTCACTCCCCCAACATTCTTGGATTCATCTTTGATTTAGATGGAGTCTTAACAGATACAGCAGAATATCACTACCGTGCTTGGCAGAAGCTAGCTGATGAAGAGGGATTACCTTTTGATCGGCAGGCTAATGAAGCGCTTCGAGGTGTATCTCGTCGCGAATCGCTATTAATTATCATTGGCAAGAGGCAATATTCCGAAGCTCAAATCCAAGAGATGATGGATCGTAAGAACCGCTATTATGTGGAATCCATAGAGAATATCTCTTCAGAGGATTTGTTGCCAGGATCACTTGCTTTCTTAGCAGAACTGCGGCAAGCAGGGATTAAAATAGCTATTGGCTCAGCTAGTAAAAATGCTCAAACTGTCGTGGAAAAACTGGGTATTGCTGATCGCGTAGATGCGATTGCTGATGGTTATAGCGTGCAACGTCCTAAGCCTGCGCCCGATTTATTTCTGTTTGCAGCCAATGAGTTGGGATTTGAACCAGCACGATGTGTGGTTGTAGAAGATGCAGCCGCAGGCATTGAAGCAGCTTTAGCAGCAGGTATGTGGGCGGTAGGACTTGGTCCCTCCGAGCGAGTCGGATCTGCTCATGTTGTCTTACCAAGTTTAGCAGATGTCACGTGGACAGACCTGCAAGCAAAGTTGAAATGTTGATTAGCAATAAATAATCAGCAATTAACCATTAGCAACCCATCATGTTTTTGTTCATGAATCATTTAGGATTGCTATAGAGTACTTTATAAGACTTACGCACACTTTACGAACACAAGATTGTACTCACAACGTCTTAGCGGTTCGATAAATTACGCGATTAGAGCAATTTTTGCGTAAGTCCTGTTCAGTAACTTTGTGAACTGAAAAATTAGGTTGAGGTTATGCGATTCCACTTATCCCCGTTTATACGTAAAAACAGTAAACGTGTACTTAGTGTACTTATAGGAACTTTATTCTTATTGGGTACCCTGCTAGGAACACCATCTTATGCAGAATCGGCTGTAGCTTTTGTCCCCAATGACTCTGCCACAGTAACTCAAAAGAAATCGCCAGCATCTGCTGCTATAGGCGCGAGTAGTTTTGTTACCGCAGCTGTAAATCGTGTTGGGACAGCAGTCGTCAGAATTGATACTGAGCGAACTATTACTCATCGCATTGCTGATCCATTCTCAGAAGATCCCTTCTATCGGAGATTTTTTGGTGATGGCTTCCCCCAGCAAATACCTACAGAGCAATTGCGCGGGTTGGGTTCGGGTTTTATTATTAACAAAAATGGATTAGTTTTAACTAATGCCCACGTTGTCGATAAGGCAGATAAGGTAACAGTCCGCTTGAAGGATGGTCGTACCTTTGTAGGTAAAGTTCAAGGAGCTGATGAAGTTACCGATTTAGCCCTTGTTAAGATTGATGCAGGTAGCGATTTACCTGTGGCGTCTTTAGGTTCTTCCTCAGATGTGCAGGTGGGAGACTGGGCGATCGCAGTGGGTAATCCCTTGGGATTAGATAACACCGTCACCTTGGGAATTATCAGTACCCTCAAACGTTCCAGCGCCCTAATTGGTATAGGCAATAAACGCCTAGACTTCATTCAAACTGACGCCGCCATCAACCCCGGTAACTCTGGCGGACCACTGTTGAATGCTCAAGGTGAAGTTATTGGCATCAACACAGCGATTCGTGGTGATGCGACAGGTATTGGCTTTGCTATTCCCATTGATAAAGCCAAAACAATTGCCGCCCAATTAGAAAACGGTCAAAAAGTTGCTCATCCTTATTTGGGTGTAAGAATGCAGGATTTAACTCCTGAATTGGCAAATCAAATCAACGAGAACCCCAATGCTCCTATACAAGTGCCGGAGGTTAACGGTATTTTGGTAGCTGGTGTTGTTCCCAACTCCCCAGCCGCAAAAGCAGGTATACGTATGGGTGATGTTCTTCTTCAAGTTGATCGCCAACAAGTCACTCAAAGCGAACAGTTACTCAACATTGTGGAAAATAGTCAGATTGGTCAAGTGTTGCAAATTAAGGTGCAGCGTGGAAACCAGATGCAGGAACTCTCAGTACGCACAGCTCAACTACAAGATAGCTAATATTAAGTTCGGATAATCACTTAAA
The DNA here is from genome assembly GCA_029379285.1 of Rhizonema sp. PD38. Classification (GTDB taxonomy): domain Bacteria; phylum Cyanobacteriota; class Cyanobacteriia; order Cyanobacteriales; family Nostocaceae; genus Rhizonema. Next base: position 882 of record JAQYWP010000644.1, on the reverse strand, counting down.
AAAGAAGGAGTCATTCGTCAGAAGTCATTCGTCAGAATTCAACGAGATGGGGATTTAAACCCTTTGAGGAGGAGTCATTCGTACAGGAGATTAGTTCGGCGATTCGTTCTATTTTTCTCCGACTCCTGACTCCTGACTCCTGAGTTCTGTTCGTTAAAAGAGCGTTGGTGGTTAATTGTTAATGGTTGATGGTTAATTGCAATTAACAATTAACTATTAACAACCTTCAAGATAAGTATTTAACCGTACATGCTATAATCAGCTAATAGCTCATAGCTTGCTGAAAAGAGCGCATTAGTATTTTCCGCCCTAAGTCAATGTCTGATGGCGCACATTGCCAATTTGGATGTGCAGTCATCAGTAGACTATCTAAAGTCTCGCGATCAAATAGATGCCAAACTAAAGCACCATTAATTTTTGTTTCTAAAGCATAACAGTTAAGACTGATACAGTAAATCGTACAAGCACTGGCAATTTTAACCAAAGTCATTTGTTCTCCAGTTTGTAGTGAGCGGAATTTGTACATGATTTGCTTCAACTCACTTTTGGATGATACCGTTAAACCAGGAATCGCCACGACAAGATTTTTGTCTCCATTCACTGCAATCCAGTAATGACGACTGGGGTCAATTCCTTCCAGCCAGAGTGATTCATCATCAAGGCGATAACGTGGTGACAAACAAAATGAGGCTTTTCTCGGCGGAATCATGACTTTGGTGTTTAGTTTGGAATAACGTTAAGCAAGAAGGCTGATACTAAGCTGATTTGTATTTAACTTACACGCTTACTTTGAGTCATTCATCATGAAGGACAAATAACAGTCTTGACGCGCATCAGCTTATTTCATTATTTGATGATGATTTGGTCATAAATCTCATAATC
>JAQYWP010000643.1 GCA_029379285.1 Rhizonema sp. PD38 | reverse complement strand
GTGGTAACTTGATTGGCAAACCGATGTTAAACGGAGATTGAGTCAGTCTTAAGGGAGTCATAATGGATGTTGAGTAACCAAGAACAAGGCGAAGTTTTTGCCAAATTTCCACACGTTTCGCTTGTTCGTACCAAGAGCGCAGCAGTGATAGAAAGTCTCCGGCAATTTCTGGATATTCAAATACCCAGTCAACTTCGTTCAAAGCTATGACTAAAGGACTAGACAAAGCAGGAAGTAAATACATTTGAAAATACAGAGAGCAGCTTACTTTACTGCCCATATCCTCATCCCAATAATCATTGAGTTTTGGTTCTAACCTTAACTCACGACTGAGATTCGCACAAAACCACCGCAAAAACTTATCAAGATTGGCGAATATTGCTTTGTCTGCTTGCTGAAAATCTAGACTCACGGTGCTGTAACCCAAAGTTGTTGCGTGAGTAAGAATCCGTAGAATTAAGGAGCTTTTCCCCATTTTCCTAGGAGCTTTAATGCAGATCACACTTCCTGGTGTGGCGATTTCTGTACAAGCAAGTTCCTCAGTTGGTTGACGCTTGATGTAGAATCTAGAGTTAACGGATACTGGACCGTTAGGAAATTCTAGGGATATGGCGGTGGCTGTATGGTTAAATTCCTTAATTAACTGCTGCTGCGTTTTAGTAGAACGACGAGGTTCAATACAGGCGCGGAAGTTGGATTTGTTAATCGGTTCTTGCCAAAAGTCACTTAGCATTTGCCATAAATGAGAAGCGACTTTCCTAACTCGCTCTTCTCCGTAGTGCGCTTCATGTGCTATACTGGTGTAAGTTTTTCCATCCCATGAAGAGCGTAAGACTATCTCTTGCAGAGGAGTCAAAGTAGTGAGAAGGCTTGCTTTCAGTAGCAGTACGACTTCATCTATCGTCATTAGTTATCAACTCTATTTTTAAAAATTTTTCTAGGAAAGCTCTCTTTGTCAAAAAGTTTAGGTTGTGAGAATTGATTATACTGTAGCCTCCGTTGTCTAGGTAAGAGCTAGCTTTAACAAAATAAGCTACAAAACGCTGTTGACAATTTCCGGAAAACGTGTGTCTGTATCTGGTCATCAACTTAGAATTTTTATGAAATAGGTTTTTACGAGTTTTTTTACCAGCTTTGAGTAAATTTATATACTTTGTTCTAAATATATTTAGATGGTAGACAGACAAAATGTAGCCATTTTTTTTGAGAAGATGACTTTAACAGTCGGAAGACAAGTTACATTATTCTGTTTACGTATCTCCAAGTTCAATCCAAATTAGTGATATCGCCATATTTAAGCTGCAAGGCAAACAAAATTGCAAACCTTGCCTCGTCGCTAACCTTTACTTGCTACGAGTTCAAAAGTTGTGAACTCATCAGCACGTTCTACTTTGTTGAATCCCCAGGGTGCTAAGACAGCTTCAAGAGAGAGAAGCTTAGGACATCTTTCTTACAATACCAGCAGCTATGCATATTAAAGAACCAGTTACCCATCAGTTGGAAGCTCAAACACCACAAAGCATCCAAATAACAACAGAGTGGGATGAATCCGGGAAGCCAGTGCAAATGATGGAAACTCACAAGGATCTAAAAAATGACAAATCTACACCAATTACGCCGCAGCAAACAAAGCGGGATAGACTTTTGTCATCTACTCTTAAGCGTATTCACTCTTGTTCTCGACTGGAGACGATATTACAAACTGTCGTCGAGGATATACGGCAGTTTTTACAAATTGATCGCGCTATAATTTTGAGTTTTGACTCTCTGGGTAATGGAGCAGTGGCTTTTGAGTCAGTGGCAGAGGGTTTGACATCACTTGTTTCCATCGCCAATAAAGATTTAAACTGGTGCCACTATAAAGTTACACAAGAATTTGAGGAAAATATTCCAAATGCTTCTCACACATCTAGAGAAGATGGGGTAAACGCGAGTTTAGCTCTTCCTATCGTTTTAAAAGAAGATAGGAGTGAAGTTTCTGATTCAATCCAAAATTCCCAATCCGAAATCCAAAATTCCTTATGGGGACTGCTGATTGTTTATGATGAGCGCAGTTGTCTTTTTTGGCAAGATTGGGAGATAGAATGTCTCAAACAAATCAGTCTTCAAATTGCGATCGCTATCAAGCAAAGGCAATTATTTGAACGAATTCAAATGGAAGTGACATCAAGGCAATTTGCCGAAGCTATATCTCATGAAAAATCACAACAGAGCGAGAATGCCCTCTCCGAACTGAAATATGTTCAAGAGCAGTTGTTGCAAAATGAGAAAATGGCTAATCTCGGTCAACTTGTGGCTGACATGGTTCACGAAATTAATAATCCCCTTAACTTTATTCACGGTACTTTACATCCGGCAAATCAATACGCAGAAGAATTAATTCAGTTAATTGAACTTTATCAGCATCTTTATCCCACATCTGAGTTAGTCAAGTCCAGAGGACTTCAACACCTCGATATAGATTTCATGAAAACCGACTTCCTGAAATTGCTGTGGTCAATGCAATCTGGGTTTGAACACATTAAAGAAATTGTTCTTGCCTTACAGAATTTCTCACGTTTTGACGATAATCAGATGAGAAAATTCGACATGCATGAGGGACTTAACAGTGTTGTCAGGATTTTACAGAATCGCTTAAAAGAACGGCTAGATAGACCGGGAATTCAGGTAATTAAAGAGTTCGGGAATTTGCCATTAGTAGAGTGTTATCCGGGAGAGATAAATCAGGTATTTATGAACATCTTGACTAATGCTATTGATGCTTTAGAAGAAAGAATGAAAGTAGATCACTATTTTCCTCCCCAAATTTTAATTCGTACAGAAATCATCAGCAGACATTTGTCATTAGTTAGCAATAATCAATCTAGAAAAAGTGAAGCGAGAGAATTAAACAAACATAAAGTCGTCATTCGCATTTCTGACAATGGTAAAGGTATTCTCCCTCACGTTCAGAGACATATATTTGAACCATTTTTCACTACTAAACAAGATGGAAGAAAGGGGATAGGGCTATCAATTAGCGAGAAAATTATTGTAGAAAAACATCAAGGAAAGTTGAAATGTAACTCCAGGATAGGTCAAGGCACGGAGTTTGTCATTGAAATGAATTCAAAAGCAAAACACTATGCCGATATCAGAAAACATGCTAGTTTTTAGGTAATAGCGATTAGCTGTTAGCTAATTACCGCTAATCGCTAATCGCTAATTGCTAATTGCTAATTATGAATTTTTTTGATAAGTTGAGTGGGGCGATCGCACTAAATCAAAGCTTACTATTTGTAGGACTCGATCCCAATCCGGAGATGATTCCCAGACGTTACGCATCTTCTGACATCATCGCTAGTTTGTGGGATTGGTTGCAATTTATCATTTCGGAAACATCTGATAAAGTCTGTGCCTATAAACCTACACTTGGCTTCTACGAAGCCCTAGGTACTCCGGGTTTAGAGCTTTTGGATAAAACTCTAGCGACTGTTCCCGCCCACATTCCAATTATTTTAGATGCCAAATACAGTGACTTAAACACGAGTACTATCCTCGCCCGGACTGTGTTTGTAGACTGGGGTGTCGATGCCATCACGTTAAATCCCTATGCAGGACAAGATCTCGTAGCACCCTTTTTAGTTTACCCAGGCAAGGCAGTGTTTGTTTTATGTTGTACTTCTAATCCTGCTGCGGTGAAGTTACAGCAATATCCCACAAACACAACCGAATTGCCTCTTTATTTACAAGTGGCAAAGGAATCTAAAAATTGGGGAACTCCAGAACAATTAGGGTTGGAAGTAGGAACGACACAGCCAGATATTCTGGCGCGTATTCGTGCAGTTGCGCCCGAGCGTATTATCATGGCTCGTAGCATCTGGGCAGAAGGTGGCAATTTAGGCAAAATTTTAGCAGCAGGTTTGAGTGTCAGCGGTGATAATCTGCTGATTCCTGTACCTCTAGATATGTTGGCTGAAGATGTGTCACCACAAGTTCAGTCTTTGCAAGCAGAAGTTAATCAACTGAGAACAGAAATTATCTACGATCCTTCTGGTTGTTCTCTATGGATACCTGATGTTTGTTTTTTAAATCAGCATCCCTATCAGGATTTGATTTTGCAACTTTATGATGTTGGCTGTATTATGTTTGGCAACTTTGTCCAAGCGTCAGGAGCAACATTTCCTTATTATATCGATCTACGCAAAATCATTTCCAATCCCCAAATTTTTAATTTAGTTCTCAATGCTTATGAGGATGTTTTGAAAACTCTGACGTTTGATCGGATAGCAGGTATTCCCTACGGTTCTTTACCGACTGCGACTGGTTTGGCTTTGCGTCTTAATTGTCCGATGATTTTTCCTCGTAAAGAAGTTAAAGCCCACGGAACTCGGAAGTTGATTGAGGGTAATTTCCATCCTGGTGAAACCGTTGCTGTGGTGGATGATATTCTCATTAGTGGAAAAAGTGTGATGGAAGGAGCGGAAAAGTTAAAATTTGCGGGCTTAAAAGTGAATGACATTTTGGTGTTGATCGACCACGGAAAAGGGGTAAAAGACAAATTACAGGAAAATGGTTATCGGGGACATGCGGTTTTAACTATGTCGGAAATTGTAGATACCCTCTACCAAGCAGGACGGATTAATGAAGAACAATTCAATGCCTTTTCAGAAGTGTAGTGTGCCTATAGTTCTTTACGAAGACAAATTAATTTCTTATAAAATTATCTTATGTATTACGGCTTGTAGTTGAGCTTTATCCACTTTGTATGCAAGTGGCGATCAGATCGCCATAAGCAAAATCTGGCAACTCTTACGAATCAGATATAATTGTTACTTTGAACCTTGTTTATTCAGCCGCTTCTTATCAAAATACTGCTGATGTTCTTCTGTTGCTAAGAAGTAATCACTCTTCTGCACTATCTCCGTCACAATATCTTTATCAAATTTGCCGGATGCTTGAAGCTTTGCCTTGGATTGCTTCGCGGTTTCTTCTTGCTGGGCATTGTGGAAAAAGATCACAGATCTGTACTGTTCGCCTCTATCTGGCCCTTGGCGGTTGAGCGTCGTTGGATCATGGATATCCCAAAACACTGCCAGCAAGTCGTCATAACTCACGTATTGTGGATTATACTCTACTTGCACGACCTCAGCGTGACCCGTAATCCTCGATAACACATCCAGATAGCACGGACTGGGAAAATGCCCTCCCATATAGCCGACTGAAGTTGAGACAACTCCCTCTACTTTACGAAATGCCGCCTCGACGCCCCAAAAACAGCCAGCGCCAAATGTTGCCTTTTCCATTTTTGTGATGCATTTTATGGGAAAACATGAGAATTCTATTTTATCGAGAGTTTTGATGAATTGTCATAATGTCGATATGGATGTACGCCGTTGCTTTCACCATCGCAACTTGGCAAAATTGTTCAAAAAGGCTAATACCACAAAACCCAGTCAAAAGGTTGACCGGGCTTTTTAC
>JAQYWP010000642.1 GCA_029379285.1 Rhizonema sp. PD38 | reverse complement strand
GCAATCAACCTTTAATCTTGCCCATTTACTCAATGGGGGAATTTTAGCTAAAATACCTTTTTTTAAAGGTTCCGGTCGTTCCGACCACGGCAGAGAACCATCATGCTTTAAATAGTATTGACTGGCACATTTCAATACAGCAGATGCACTATCGTCAATTGGTAAATCGCCAAAAAGATAGGTAAATTTTCCTTCTGCTACAAATGCTATCGCGCAAGAACGATTACAAGCACTCATGCATTCAACTGCTTGAATTGGGAATTTATCCCGGAATTCCCAGTCTTGCCAGAGTTCTTCAAGCTGCCTTAATAGTTTTTCACCACCACTTGAACCAACACGTTTACCGTCTTGCCAAACACTGGCACAAGTCGTGCAAACGAATAAAGTATGCTGTTTGCTTGTCATTAATTTTGATGTATGTGGGAGAAAGTCGAAATCGCAGGTATGAAGCCAAATTAACTGTGCAGCAATGCAAGAGTACAGGCAGTCATAACACAGGAGTCAGGGGATAGGAAAGAAATGTCTATACATAGACTATATGTTCACCTACTTCTAACTATCTGATTATTTCTGCCGTACTGTACTTAGAAATTGCACCACCAAAGAGTGAAAATCATGTGCAATCAACAGGTCATATGAAATCCGTTCGTACAGAGCTATTTCTCCTTCTCTATTTTCTGCTTTCTCTGCAAGGAGTGCGGTTTTTGATAATTCAAATATCACCGGATTCTGATATAACACTCGACCTTGCTTTTAGAAAAACAAGTCGGCTGTAGTTTATATACTTATAACCTCATCGCTAGCTGAAATTTGTAGATGATTTCTGGCTTTACGATTAGGAGACAGCAACTGTGGCTGCGTATTTTGAGAAAATTCATATTTGCCTTTCATCTGTACCTCGCAGATGGGTGTAAGTTTGTTGTTACCTTCGGCGGGCATTCTGACTCAGAGACAAAAATCTCATCACAGTTGCGGGACAGCGCCGGATTCGCACCGGACTTTCCCCGTTACCTCTAATGGCTGAACTCACTAGAACCGATTTATAGCACTTTGATTATATAATGATTACTCCTTTTAAAGCAATACTAGTTTGTCAAAGATTTGTAAAGGATAAGTAAGTTAGCGTCAAGAAAGACGACTTTACATTGGGGCAAAGTTGTCCGGACAGAATATAATTGTCCAGAAGAGATACTGCGAATAGTTAGTTGAGCAATCTTTAATGGCACTGCTGCCAACCATCTGATGAGGTAATATTATCTTTAATTGCGATCGCTATCTCGATTGGGATTGGTATTTGCCGCATCTATCACCTCAATGTCATCGTACTTTTTAATGCTGTAGATGATTGTCGAGAGAATCCAACTGAAAATAAAGATGCCAATAATTAAGTAGCCAATTAAACCAAAATTATCGCTCAATTTCCCAATGAAATCCCAGAAAGGACCAGTCAGTTTAAGCTGATCAGCAGTAATGCTGAGAACTTCAATCGTGCCTACCGCTAAAGCAACTAACACCGAAATTAAGGTGATAGTCATGTTGTAGTAGAGCTTGCGGATTGGTTTAACAAAAGCCCAGCCATAAGCTCCCAGCATGAGGATACCATCAGTCGTGTCAACCAGACTCATTCCAGCGGTAAATAAAGCTGGAAACAACATGATTGACCAGACTGGCATTCCTTGTGAGGCACTGGTTGCCGAAATTCCTAGTAATCCCACTTCGGTAGCAGTATCAAAGCCCAAACCGAAAAGAACGCCGATGGGAAACATGTTCCAACTACTGCTAACAAGTCTGGTTAAAGGGCGGAAGAAGCGACCGATAAGTCCACGCTGGTTTAGAGATTCGTCCAGAGTCTGTTCATTATATGTGCCACCACGTTGGACATTTTGGAAGAGCTTGAAGACATCCCACAAGACAAATGCATTGATAATGGCAATTACTAAAAGAAAAAAGGCTGAAACTCCAGTGCCAATCAGCCCACCAATTTCCTTCAAACTCGGAAAGTCTTTTTGAATCACTGCGGTGGCGAGGACAATGGCGATGGACATGGTAATAACAATCGTGGAATGACCTAGCGAAAAGAACAAACCTACAGCGACTGGCCGTTTGTTCTCCTGCATGAGTTTGCGGGTGACGTTGTCAATCACTGCAATATGATCCGCATCTACCGCATGTCGTAGCCCAAAACTATATGATATGGCTGAAGTGCCCAGCAGCAGGGGATAGCGATGGAATGCGATTAAAGCAAGTACCCAGACTAAGATATTTACGCCTATCAGCAACGCATAAATGTTGATAATTTTACGTCTAACGTTTCTGGAGCTATCGTTGAAAACACGTGAAAATCCTGATAACATTCATTCCTCCTTAATAAAGGCACATTTAGACAGGGTCAAAAATGAATCGAACTCTGTATGTGCATAACTATACGGATGTAGCCTTCGCTTATTCTAATTTATCAAGATTACTTATATTGACATAAATGTAAGGTTTAGTAAAACCTATTTATGAAGGAACAGCTTGTACTTCTCCGTAGGAACCGAGCCTATATAAAAATCTCTTAAATAAAGTTACATTATTTTTTAGAGGTATTGACGGTAAATAAATGTCTTTGGGCTTAATACTGAGTGCTTAAAAATTATTACTTTTTTTACAAGATGTCAGACTCACTCCTTGCCAGAATCTGCTTAACTTTTAGTGATCGGGTAATGATCACCAGCTTTGTCCTCTACATTGCTGCAATACAATAATCTCAGTCGTTCAACTAGATTATTCTTTTCTTCGTCCTACCAGCGCCACCCAAACCGTGCTGATAATTGAAATGCATGATGTTCACAACACCTCAATACTTGATCTTTACTCGGTTAATCATCATGCCGAAATTCAATCTTTACCGAAGCTCTTAAGATTCCCACTGCTGTTCATCCTTTTGTCAAACAGACGGCTCTTCCCAAAGCTAAACAGAAGCCTCAGCCACTTTTAGCGAAGACGATTCGAGGTGTTCAAAACATTGCAATGTCCATGTCTAGGACGATTTCGATAGCGATGGCTCGTCTGATTCAGTTCATCACTAGATGAACCATGAGCAAACTATTAGCGAGACTTCACAGATGAGTTGAACTGCACAAGCAGTTAGATATAGTATGTCAAAGGTTCCTGCTATAAAATTCAAGGCGAAGACATTCGGGCAACAATTTTATCTCGGGTAGGCGTACAGGATTATTGAAAACAATGTCAATTTTATTATATTTTCTAATTGGTTCTCTTCTACTAGTGGTGATTGGAATTGCAGCTTATCTCCTGAGTGCTCGCAAGTATCAATCCTCAGCCACAGTCGCTAATTCCTACGATCAATGGACTGTTGACGGCATTCTCGAGTTTTATTGGGGAGAACATATTCACCTCGGTCACTACGGTTCGCCGCCACAACAGAAGGATTTTCTAGCTGCTAAGTCTGACTTTGTACATGAGATGGTGAAATGGGGTGGAATAGAAAAATTACCTCCTGGTACTACCGTCTTAGATGTTGGCTGTGGGATTGGTGGCAGCAGTCGGATTTTAGCGCGAGATTATGGCTTTGCCGTCACAGGGATTACAATCAGCCCGTCGCAGGTAAAGCGTGCTCGTGAGTTAACGCCCGAAGGGCTAAAAGTCCAGTTTGCAGTCGATGATGCCATGGCATTGTCGTTTCCAGATGCCAGTTTTGATGTGGTGTGGTCGATTGAAGCTGGTCCCCACATGCCGGATAAAGCCGTTTTTGCTCTGGAATTAATGCGGGTGCTAAAGCCCGGTGGAGTGTTGGTTTTAGCTGACTGGAATCAGAAGGACGACCGCCAAAAACCTTTAAATTTCTGGGAAAAACCAGTCATGTCACAACTCCTCCATCAGTGGTCTCATCCAGCTTTTTCCAGCATAGAAGGCTTTTCCGAGCTTTTGGTAGCGACGGAATTAGTCTCGGGGGAGGTGATTACCGCAGACTGGACGAAACAAACGCTTCCTTCTTGGTTAGATTCGATTTGGCAAGGGGTGGCTCGACCGGGCGGATGGCTGCGTTTTGGACTATCTGGTTTCCTCAAGTCTGTGCGCGAGGTGCCGACGTTGTTGCTGATGCGTTTGGCGTTTGGTGCTGGGCTGTGCCGATTTGGAATGTTCCGCGCTGTGCGAGCAAACTCACGCACAGAATTAATGGACCAAAACTTTACCCACCAAACTCCCTCAAGCTTGGTTAGGTAGTTATTAACATTCAGGACCTATTTTGAGTTTCAAGCAATTACCCCATCATTGAATCCATCGCCGATGAACTACGATGTAGTTATTGTCGGCAGAGGCATTTCTGGTCTGACAATAGCCTGCGGACTGCAATCATCAGGTTTGCGAATTTTAGTAGTGGAGGCACAACAGTAGAGGCAAGCAACAGAGCGATCGAGCCTGCCTTGCCCTGTCGCCGTTGACGAGCAAGATTTTTTGAGGATTCGGGTTATGGGAGCAAATTGCGCCACAAATTACTCACTTTTTACGAGAGTTAATTTACTCCTGCTAAACTTTAACTAAAGACAGGAGGAAAGGTTTAATGAATACTGTTGTACTCAATCTAGAACCAATTATTCTTTTAACCGATGAGCAATTTTATCAATTGTGTATTGCTAATCGTGATTTAAACTTAGAAATGAATGCAGTAGGAGAATTAATCATTGTGCCACCAGTAGGAGGAGAAAGCGGAAATCAAGAAGCTGGACTAATCACTGATTTAGAAATTTGGAATCGTCAAACTAAATTAGGGAAAGTTTTTAGTTCTTCAACTATCTTTATACTTCCCAATAGTGCAAAACGTTCCCCTGATGCTGCTTGGGTAAAGTTGGAAAGGTGGGAAGCTTTAACGTTAGAACAACGAAAAAAATTTCCGCCACTTGTACCCGACTTTGTGATTGAACTGCGTTCCGAGACAGATCGGCTTGCACCGATCAAAGAGAAAATGAAAGAATACATAGAAAATGGTCTGCGTTTGGGTTGGCTGATTAATCCTCAAGATGCAAGAGTGGAAATTTACAGACTTGGAAAAGTTATAGAAATTATTCAAATGCCAACAATTCTTTCTGGAGAAGACGTATTGCCCGGATTTGAGTTGCAAGTATAGCTTTGGTCATGATGAAAGATGGAACCGGACATTGCACTATTTGGTTTGACGAAACCACAAACTTAATGCAACTTAACGATGTTCACTACAATTAGCGGGACTTAAACATTTTTGATAAAAAAATAAGTCTCAAAACTATACAGGGCAAGGGAAATACACTAAATGCCGAAAAATGTCTGAAACCCATATATCTCAAATTATCAGTGAAAATGATGTCAACATCTCTCTCTATATAAAGTTCAATTCTTGATATTTTTTTGTCTAAGTCCCATTAGTCTCAGGACTTACGCATTGACAAATTAGACAAAAAGTGCAGTAGTGAAAAGAAGAAAA
>JAQYWP010000066.1 GCA_029379285.1 Rhizonema sp. PD38 | reverse complement strand
ATGAGAAGGAGTCATTCGTCATTCGTCAGAATAACCCCATGAATAAATTCAGGGGTTTCAGTAAAGTTGCTTCGCAATTCTATTTCTCCACGAATAAATACGTTCAGCTTTAGACCATTATTCATCCACTCCTACGCACAGAATTATTCTGAATTCTGGCTCCTGACTCCTGTATTCTTCTTTGGTAAATTTTCTTATATTTCCTGCACGGATTGCTGTATAGTCAACACTTTTTTACTTTTTAATTCCCTATTACAAAGGGCGCGGAAATCAAGCGATCATAGGTATGTTCATTTTGCAACCCTTTAAGAGCATGGGCTCGGTTTCTAGAACCAGTTACCACTTAACGAGTCAAGACGAATTTTTCATTATTTAATTCCGTGTTCGCGGTACCAGGGAGATGGCGGATGGGGAGGAGGGAAAGTGTCGCCATCTCTTATAAACTCCTCTACCCCCGGTTTTTAATCAACATGACTTGCACAATCTGTGTAGCGGTATCATCAGGAATTTCCAGAGATTGATACAGATCGTTTAAAAAGCCTTGTTCTTCTTGTGTCAAAATTCCTTCAGTCAATACCAAATCTGTGGCTACCGCAAAAGCAGCTTCTCGCAATTCATACGGTAAAGATTCTTTAGCTACATTAAATAAAGTATCAAATCCTTGCAGCTTCAGAATACTCAGGAGTTTGTCAAACATCCTGTTCATAACATCGTTAGAATAACTTCTGAACAGCTTCAGCCGAGACAATGTTGATGAAATACCAAGCGCTTGTTCACTTGAAAGACAACCGTCTGAAGTTGTTACAGCTAAAGTAATGGCGGCGAAAGCTTCAGCAGGACTGAGTGCTTCTTGATTTTGGCTTTGCGTAAATACACTGTCGAAAAAACCCATCGTTTAGTATGTTCCTTTGTTAATTTCTCAGTAGTTATACAGATCCCAGAACGAATATGACTTATGGGTTTTCTGTAATACTGTGAGGCTTTCATGCTCTAGTGTTCCCAGGTTTTTTTTCACGCGAACACCTGCAAATAATCGTTTTTAACAAGAAATAAACTTTTTGGGTTGAGGTAATCAAAGCTACAGGGGGAGACTATTCTCCAGGAAGTCATTTCGGGTGAACGCGAACATCTGATTTTTCTATTGTTTCTATTACCGCCAAGCCAACGCCGGAAGTGCCAATCAGCAGTACTACCGATATCAAGAAAGCTTTGACAAGCATATAGAGGGCTTCATCGAAGAAAATGTAGGTTGTCATTGCTTTACCTTCTGAACTCTATAATTGCTAGTAATATTTACTCTCTACACATCGTGATGCTTGAATTTCGCTCTAGAGATTACTAACATTTGCATCTTAACAAAACTTTAGCTCTTTCAAAACTAGGCTTGAACTTTTTCTTTTGAAGATTGGATAAACTTTTGGCAATATCTGTCAATTAGAAGTTAGCTGAATCACAGAAGTTTTTTCTTTTTGACTTACAAGAGCGTCAGGGCTGTTCTCCTACGTAGAGATGCAGCGCAAACGAGATCGCAACAAAGGTGGAAGCACGGGCAGTCGTTTCAAGTCCAATCAGCGCTGTGCAACGCAAAGGAGTCTGCTCGGCAGCTTCTGTGTGATCAGAACTTTGCTTCGTTCCTCCTCGGTTAAAAGATCACTTGCTTCTATGATTAAAACTTTGGGCATAATTCTTAAGTACTCAATTACACCCAGGATAAGCAAATTATATTTGTGCAGCACTTACCCGCTTACTCAATTTTTAGCAATCCGATGCCAACTCTCTAAAAAAAATGGCATTTATTACGGAATAAGCGTACTTTTTTTTATACATTTTTTGTCAGGTGAGATTTACCTGAACACCCTTATCCTTAAGCCAGACATCGTTCAATTGTTGCTAAAACCGACTGAGAGAGTGTGGATAAATCGTAGCCGCCTTCTAAGCCAAAAACAATTTTCCGAGTTATTCGCAAACAATAATCTGTAAACACACCATAATCTTGTGGTTGAAGATTGATACTTGCTAGGGGATCATCAGCGTTGGCGTCGTAACCAGCACTGACAATCAGTAAATCGGGTTGAAACTCAGAGAAAAAAGGGAGTACCTTTTTTTCAAAAACTGGCTGATATATGCCAATATCACTACCTGGAGGAAAAGGTAAATTGAGGACATTATTGTGAAAGCCACGTTCTTTTGCTTTCCCAGTCCCAGGATAGCAGGGGTATTGATGTAGAGAACAGTAGGCAATTTGCGGGTTTGTTTCAACGATTGCCTGCGTGCCATTACCGTGATGCACATCCCAATCAAGGATACCGACGCGGTTGATTCCTGGTTGTTTCAATGCGTAAAAAGCAGCGATCGCCGCATTGGAAAACAAACAAAAGCCCATTCCTCCATCATTTTCAGCGTGGTGCCCAGGTGGACGGGCAAGCACAAAAGCCGGATTTTGATTTGCTAAGACAGCATCAACTCCATCCATCCAAGCACTCACCGCCAATAAGGCAACATCATAGCTGCGAGAGGAAATTGGCGTATCTCCATCTAAATGCCCTCCACCAGCATGAGCAATCTCTTGGAGTTTGTATATGTATCGCTGAGTATGTACCTTTTCTAACAGCGACATCAACGAACGGGCTTCTGGGGAGGTTGGCGATCGCCACTCAATTTGGTCGATAAAGGCAGCTTCGTTGAGAGCTGCAGTGATCGCCTGCAAGCGTTCTGGCTTTTCTGGATGGTAAGATCCTGTCTTGTGTTCCAGAAACTCGTCTGAATAAATGACTGGCAACATAGGTTAACTAGGGGTTTGACGCTCTCCGTCCTAAAGGATCGGAGATTCTTAAAGCCTTTCGACTCTAATATCCTGACTACTCAGGTTCCCAGGCTCAACACGTTTGCTCACTATAGAGCGTATTGATGTCTCCTCAAAGTTGTTTCGGGCGTGACTTTCTTCCAGTCCGGAAGTAGGTTTTTAAATCTTGTACTGATATTGTTAATATATCACAATTTTCATTATTCACGCCCTTAGAAAAGCCGTCCTACAAGGAAGGGGTTTTAAACCCATTCTTCTGATAAGGAGATGGGTGTAAAGCTCGTGGGAGAGAGTACTCTCTCCCGCAGACTTTACGTAAAAGTATAAGGGAGAACCACCGAATAAGTTTGTGCTGATGGAAGCATAAACTACATCACCACTTCATCTGTAAATTACCATTCCCCTTACACCATCTAATTATTCATCGCTTCGATCATCCAGCCTTTCCGGTGCTACAGCCGGATTACTCCTAAGTTCTTCAGGCGGTAACTCCCGCATTACATCGTCTATTCTCGCAGGATGTTTAATTTTGTCAAGAATTTCTGGACTTAATTGCGATGCATCCTCTTCTGGATTTATTTTTTCTGATGGATTGGGAACTGTTTCTTGATCAGACATCATTATTTTTACTATCTATTATACAAACAAAAATTCTAGACTCTGGTAAGGTCAACAGCACACTATCCACAGACTTAAATCGAGCCAGAAATCAGATGACGAAGGCATTAATTATGACATATAACATGAAAAAAGAAAACATTTTGTATCTTACTTTCATTATAATTAAAAAATTAAGTCATGCTACCAAACAAGGGTAACAGCGGTAAGCGCTCTCAACAATGGACGGTTTCTCAGCTTTTTGGATTAGCAAAGCGTAATCCTTTCATGATTTCGTACTCTTGTTTATTGTGGACTGTTGTGGGGACGGTGAGTGGTCTATTTGCGGCGTTGTACTGGAATATTTTAGAAGTGTTCACTAACAAACTTCAACAATTTCAGGGTTCCAGTCTTTTAATAGTGATGCCTTGTTCAGGTTTAGCTATCGGTTTGATAATTCATTTTCTTGGCAATCCGGGCGAAATTGCCGTGATTGTCGATAACATCCATTTTCGTGGTGGACGCTTAGATACAAAGCAAAATCCTTCAATGATTCTTGCTTCCCTAATTAGTATATCTGCTGGTGGTAGCGCTGGTCCAGAAGCACCATTGGTTCAGGTAACAGGTTCTTTTGGTACTTGGTTTGCTGATCGCCTAAAACTTGAAGGTGAAGATCTTAGATCCATAAGTTTGGCGGGAATGGCTGGGGGCTTTACTGCTTTATTTGGCGCACCACTTGGTGGTGCAATGTTTGCTCTGGAGATTTTGCACCACCAGCACATTGTGGAGTACTACGAAGCTTTGATGCCTGCCATTGTTTCGAGTTGTGCTAGTTATCTAGTATTTGCAACAATTACACACTTGGGAATCGCACCCACGTGGCATTTTCCTCAGTATCACTTAGAAAACATTGATGATTTTGCCCTAGCCATCGTTTTTGGTATTGTTGGGGCGGCGGCAGGATGGGTTTTCATAGGCATTTTCCGTGGTTGTCATTACCTTTTCAACCGAATTCCTGGACCGATTTATCTACACACAACATTAGCAGGACTGGGACTCGGTATTTTAGTAACTCTTTTACCACTGACTCGTTACTTTGGAAATGAACAGTTAGATGTCGTCGTCAATCACAGTTTTCCTGCTGTTTTCTTACTCGCACTTGCTTTCGGTAAGATGGCTGCCATCAGTGTTACAGTCACAGGTGGGTGGCGTGGTGGATTTATTATCCCTTTATTTTTTATTGGTGCTTGTCTGGGTAAAGCAATCGCTGCTTTAATTCCTGGACTCAATCCTACCCTTGTCATGATTTGTACAATGGCAGCTATTAATGCTGCGGTAACGCGTACACCTATCAGTACAACCTTACTGCTGTCGAAGTTGACTAACTTCAGTCCCTTAACTCCAATCCTGTTCGCCAGTTTAATGGGATTTTTTCTGGCTCCCAAAGTTCCTCTCATTACATCTCAACTTAAGTTGCAGAAAGAAGAGACTCTTGAGCGAGCGCAGAATGAAAAATGACTTGAGCTTGACTTGCAGGCAATAAGGGACTTCCAAATAAAAAAATAATCAATCTGCAAGGGGGGAGCATTCTAGCAGGGGGAATAAAAGAAGTCGAGTTTGAAAATTGGATAATTTATTTCTTGGAGTTCCCTAAGCAATTCCCTTGACAAAGCAGGGGTAAGTAGTGCGAATGAAGGCTTAGCCCGCTCTTGACGACTACTGCGTTACTCGCTCTTCGCAGCGAAACGCGAGTCTTCTCACTCGGGGAGATCCAAGGGCGCTCCCTTGCGTCAGGGCTTCCCACAGCGTATGGTAGGCTCCCCATTTAATAGTCTAGCTTGTCATTTTTCAGGAGACAGGGGGAACAGAATAAATACATAGACTGAATTTTTACCTGTTACAAGCTACAAAAGTATTTTTACAGTGATATTTCTCGTTGTTTCCGTAAAAGAAGTTTGCAATCCGTGAAGCGGGGAATAGGAAATCGATGAATTAGTGAACTATATTTTTCTTTACGATTAGCCATCACCCATTCTCTTCTCTATCCACATCCCCTCCCAGGCAGAAAAAGGCATGATGTGCTAGAATTGTATCAAAATATGGCAATTATTCAATGGAAATTCGGAATAATTTTGCTCTTTTTTCAGTATCTAGGCTAAAATCTGCAATTTTTGGAGCTATTTAGGTTATGGCAACCTATCAGGAGAGGGTTATCCCGACAGATCTGAGGAACGAAATGTCCCGATCTTATCTGGAATACGCTATGAGCGTAATTGTGGGTAGGGCGCTGCCAGATGCCAGGGATGGTCTGAAACCTGTGCATCGTCGAATAC
This sequence comes from Rhizonema sp. PD38, assembly GCA_029379285.1. Classification (GTDB taxonomy): domain Bacteria; phylum Cyanobacteriota; class Cyanobacteriia; order Cyanobacteriales; family Nostocaceae; genus Rhizonema. The sequence continues at coordinate 9,712 of JAQYWP010000066.1, read as the reverse complement.
TCTACGCCATGCATGAGCTAGGGCTGATGCACGATCGCCCGTTTCGGAAATGCGCTCGTGTGGTAGGGGAAGTGTTGGGTAAATATCATCCCCACGGCGATACCGCAGTGTATGACGCTTTGGTGCGGATGGCACAGGATTTTTCCATGAGATCGCCGCTGATCGCAGGGCATGGGAACTTTGGTTCGGTAGATAACGACCCACCCGCAGCAATGCGATACACGGAATGTCGCTTGCAAGCTTTAACGAGTGTCGCCCTACTGCAAGATATCGAATCAGAAACTGTAGATTTCGTCAACAACTTTGACGGTTCGCAGCAAGAACCAACGGTTCTTCCTTCACGGATACCGCAGTTACTTCTCAATGGTTCCTCTGGAATTGCTGTAGGGATGGCAACCAACATTCCTCCCCATAACTTGGGTGAATTAATCGATGGGTTGGTAGCATTAATTCACAACTCGGAAATCACTGATATCCAGTTGATGCAGTACATTCACGGACCAGACTTTCCCACTGGGGGTCAAATTCTGGGGACTGCAGCAATTAAAGAAGCTTACACTCTCGGGCGTGGTTCTATCACCATGCGGGGTGTTGCAAGCGTTGAAACTATTGAACAAAGGGGACGACCAGATAGGGAAGCTATCATTGTTACTGAATTACCTTATCAAACCAACAAAGCAGCACTGATTGAAAAAATTGCCGAGTTGGTGAATGAAAAGCGCATTGAGGGAATTGCAGATATTCGGGATGAAAGCGATCGCGACGGGATGCGAATTGTTATCGAACTCAAACGGGACGCCTATCCCCGCGTAGTGCTGAACAACCTCTACAAGCAAACGCCCATACAAGCCAACTTTGGGGCAAATATGCTGGCGCTGGTAAATGGTGAACCGCAAGTCCTCACCCTCAAGCAGTTCTTAAACGTCTTTTTGGACTTCCGCTTTGAATCAATTACCCGACGCACCCGCTACGAACTACGGAAAGCTGAGGAACGCGATCACATCTTACAAGGGTTGTTGATTGCCCTGTCGCATTTAGATGAAATTATTAACTTAATTCGTCATGCACCTGATGCGCCGACAGCCAAAGGTGAGTTAATGACAACTTACGGACTATCAGAAGTGCAAGCAGACGCTATCTTGCAGATGCAATTGCGACGTTTGACAGCCTTAGAAGCAGATAAAATTCGCTCTGAACACGAAGAACTACAAGCACTCATCACTGACTTACAAGATATTTTGGCACGCCGGGAGCGAGTGTTAGAAATCATTGAAACCGAAGTTACGCAGCTCAAAGAAGCTTATGCCACACCACGCCGTACTGTCATTACACACGGTGAAGGAGATTTAGAAGACCGCGATCTCATTGCCAATGAAAAAGTTGTCATCTTGCTGACCGAACAAGGTTACATCAAACGCATGGCGGTGAATACCTTTGAGGCACAAAGTCGGGCGACTCGTGGCAAAGCAGCTGCCAAGATGAAAGAAGATGATGGGGTTGAGCATTTCTTGACTTGCTGCGATCATGATAGTGTTTTGTTCTTCAGCCAACGCGGAGTTGTCTACTGTCTGAGAGCATATCAAATCCCCATTTGTTCTCGTACCAGTCGTGGGACACCCATTGTGCAAATGCTGCCAATTCCTAAAGAGGAAAAAATCACTTCGATTGTCCCTGTTGATGAGTTTACCGATAATGAATTTCTGGTCATGCTCACTAAAGGTGGCAATATTAAGAAAACTGAAGTATCAGCATTTAGCCATATCCGTGCTAATGGCTTGATTGCTATTTCTTTGGAAGAAGGAGACCAACTCCGGTGGGTACGACGTGCGAAAGTCGAAGACAGTGTGATTATTGGTTCCCGTCAAGGCATGGCAATTCACTTTAGATGCAGCCACGAACAACTGCGTCCTCTAGGAAGAGCCACTCGGGGAGTAAAATCCATGAAACTGCGTAAAGGCGATGAACTGGTGGGTATGGATATTCTTCCGGCAGCCATTCTTGAGACTTTAAATATCGAAGATACCGATACAGAAGAGATTGAGAATGAAGAGTCTACCGAAGTCATCAGCAACGGTAGTTCCGGTCCTTGGGCATTAGTAATTACAATGTCTGGATATGGCAAGCGCGTTCCAGTTTCTCAATTCCGCTTGCAGAATCGTGCAGGTCAAGGTTTAACCGCAACTAAATTCAAAAACCGGAAAATCAAAGACCAACTGGCAACCCTGCACATCGTCAACAACGACAATGAAATTATGATGGTGACAAGTCGTGGTATAATTATTCGTCAGGCTGTAAATGCGATTTCCATACAATCGCGATCAGCAACTGGAGTCCGAGTTCAACGCTTGGACGAAGATGATGTCATTACTGGAGTCGCAATCGTTCCCGCCGATACTGGTGAAGTTGCAGAAGAAGTTGCAGAAGAAGTTGCAGAAGAAGTCACAGAATAAGAAGCAGGGGAAACAGGGGGAACTTACCCTCCTAATTCCTTACTTAATTTCTCTATCTAGCGGCATCTTGATGGGGCTAACCGTCGCCCCTATCGGTGCTTGGTTTTTCGCTTGGTTTTCTTTAGTACCACTTTGGGTATTCATTGTTACTCCTCCCTCCTCACCTCTCCCCCTCTCCCTCGCATGGGGTATAGGTTATTACGGCACCACCCTCTCCTGGATTACTGGGATTCATCCCATGACTTGGATGGGAGTTCCTTGGTTAGCAAGTCTCGCGATCGCCCTCTTTTGTTGGGTATTCATCACCCTGTGGGGAACTGCATTAGTCGCTACTTGGGCAATAGGCATGCGAACGATTTTAGATTTTAGATTGACGATTTTAGATTGGGTTTGGCTTGCTTTTAAACAAAAGTCTTGGAAACCGACGAAAAATCTCATCATTCAAAATCCGAAATCAGTCTTGGAAAGTATGCCACAGAGGGAAACTCACCAACCACGCCAGTCGTTTACAGCAGCAAACACTCATTCAACCACTGGTTCGACTTTCAGCAAAATCCAAAATGGGTTGATCCGCGTTCTCATTGGCACAGCCTTATGGTGTGGCTTGGAAGCATTTTGGAGTTGTGGTCCCTTGTGGTGGAGTACTCTTGCTTATACTCAAAGTCCGCATAACCTGGCAATTTTACACCTCGGTCAGTTTTCCGGGCCTAGTACCGTGACAGCAGCCATTGTCGCAGTCAATGGCTTGCTGGCTGAAGCTTGGATAAACTATAAAAACACGTTCGTTAAGTCGGATAAAAGAATGGAGACGAAGATTTCCTTTGTATCTCTATTTAAGAGCGATAAATATTTACCTCTTGCCATAACACTACTTATCACTCTCCACCTAATTGGGTTTGGCTTGTATACTCGTCCTCTTGCTCAACCAGTAGGAGCAGCACTCAAAGTTGGGATCATTCAAGGTAATGTTCCTAACCAAATCAAACTTTATCCAGAAGGTTTTCGTCGTGCTCTTGAAGGGTATACAGCTGGATACCTGAATTTGGCAAATCAAGGTGTGAACGCTGTTTTAACTCCAGAAGGAGCCTTGCCTTTTTCTCAGAGTAATATTATGCATAGCTCCTTAGTCAATGCAGTTCGGGAACTCGGTGTGGTAGCTTGGGTTGGAGGTTTTTACAAAGAGGGAAACAGCTATACGAATAGCTTATTTACTTTTTTGGGGAATGGTAAGATAATGAACCATTACGGAAAAGCAAAGTTAGTTCCAATTGGGGAGTATATTCCCTTTGAGCAAATTCTCGGTGCGATCGTCAAGCGGCTGTCACCTTTGGATGAACACCAAGTTCCCGGTTCACCAAATCAAGTATTTGACACACCTTTTGGTCGTGCTATTGTTGGTATCTGCTACGAATCGGCTTTTCCCGAACACTTTCGCTATCAGGCGGCTGCAGGCGGGCAATTTATCCTCAGCCCTTCCAACGATGCCCATTTCAGTGCAGCTATGCCCGCACAGCACCACGCTCAAGATACGATGCGAGCAATTGAAACCGATCGCTGGGCAGTACGGGCAACAAATACCGGCTATTCGGCTTTTGTCGATCCTCATGGCAAAACATTATGGATTTCTGGACATGAGACTTATGCAGTTCATGCAGAAACTATTTATCGCCGACAAACGCAGACTTTATATGTGCGTTGGGGTGATTGGTTGACACCGTTGTTGTTAATATTAAGCGCGTTCTTCTTGGTGCTTGAGTATCTTTAAAGCAGCATTATGACAAGCTCAAGTTTCAGGAATAAGATAAAGGTAGCGATATCGATATCTTTAGAATCTCCGTGGCTGAGCGCCCGGACAGTGTCAAATATACAAAATCTTTATCGGATAATCCGAATTTATACCAAACTTTATATCAGACTGTGTGGTACAGAATAGAGTACAATCCAGTACATAGGGCGTGAAAAAATATAATTATGTAAAGAAAAGTGAAGTTTGTAAAATTAGCTCGTAGTAAGCGCTTCAGCGCTAAAGCGCTTACTACAAACTTTTATTTATTTATGCCGACTTACTTAATTTACAGGACAAGTTCGTAGCGTCGGCACGAGCGTCACCCGATCGCTCGGCAGCGTTAACGACGTCCGTAGCGTTAGGGCGAACAGCCCTGACGATGAGTTCATCTATTGCAAACATTTTTGGAATGGGTATGACAAGTCAGCGGTACTATCTATTCTCTCAAGCAGGTTCTTATCTGCTTTTCATATTAGTTTAAGGAATGCTTTTTATTGTAGATGTATGACTCAATAACCGGAGGACTTCACGGCCTGATGTTAACTCGTAATTTTATCCTTAAAAGCCTATTGTGCAGCTTGTCAATCATTTCACTAACTGTTGCTGCACTCACATACAATAAATCCGGTGCGGTACCTTCCCATGCCGCCACCGAGATCTCGACTTCTGAGACTGTGGGAAAACAGACGGCGGTTCTATCTGGAGGGTGCTTCTGGGGAATGGAAGCTGTTTTTGAGCATCTCAAAGGTGTATCTAATGTCGTCTCTGGCTTTTCTGGTGGTAGTGCAGCAACTGCAAACTACGAGACTGTTAGTTCTGGAACGACAGGGCACGCGGAGTCAGTGAAAATTACCTACGATCCATCGCAGATATCCTATAGCCAGCTTCTGAAAGTTTACTTCTTGGTGGCGCATAATCCTACAGAGTTAAATGAGCAAGGTCCTGACACAGGCACGCAATATCGTTCAGCTATATTTTTTGCCAATGACGAACAGAAGCAAGTTGCACAAACTTATATCGATCAACTTAATAAAGAGCATGTCTTCCCCAAGCCGATCGTGACTCAAGTGGTTCCTTTGAAAGGTTTTTATAAGGCTGAAGAATACCATCAGCACTTCATAGATCGCAATCCGATGTATCCATACGTGGTGGTGAATGATTTGCCGAAGCTTGCTCAACTTCAGGTACAGTTCCCGAAGATGTACAAGAAATAACTAGCTTTGACTTAATTAAGGCGATCGCCCGATCCCACGAAGTGGTTGCCAAGAGCATCACACTTGGAATTATGACTCAGGCAATTCCCCAAATCTTTCTCGGTAGCGAGTTAGCAGAGATTCGAGTTCGGCTACACGTTGACGTTCTTGTTCCGCTTGTCTTTCTGCCTCCAAGCGTTGGAGAGTTTCTTGTCTGAGTGCCTCAACTAACTCATCATTCACCAATAATTTCTGTTCATTATCCAAGCGATAAAAGCTAATCAGTTTTCCTTCTACAGCTAAACGGAGTTGCAATGGTTCGCTTTGACTATCGGTAATTAGTTGATAAGTATCTTCTCGCAGTCTATACCCGCGCAATTTTTCTTTAATCCACTCTCCCTTAGGGTCAAATAACCAATATTCCTGTACTTCTAATGCTTCATACAGGTTTCGCTTGGTTTTTTTGTCCTCATCTTGAGTACCTTTTGATGTGATTTCAAAAATGACTTTTGGGACTTGCTTTTCCAACCAAATTTTGTAGTTGTCTCGCCCCCCTGATTCTACGTCATAGATGACCATGACATCAGGAGCAACACGCAATTTCGGAAAATCTTCAGCATAATACAGGAATTGGTTTGCAAGAACTGTGGCTCGACGATCAAGTAAGTATTGTCTGAGGACTTCTAAGGTAGTTAAAATAGCGTAGAGATGATCGTATGTTTCCGCCACAGGTTCTCCATCGCTACTGGCATAAAAGATTTCAGATTTGGGTGAGTTAGGAACAATGGCAGTCATTCGATTTTGGATACGCGGATTTTTGATTGACTTCACTGCTGGAGGAGGCGACGTAAGACCGAAGTCCGAGCTTTGGCATTCACACGCATGCGAATCTAGAAGCCTTCTTGCAAGTCCTGTAATCCGGAGAGCGTGGTAGGCTGTTTACGATTGTTCTCGCTCTCCTCCATAAATTGCGATAGATACACTTTCTCACTACTTTACTCTACAAATAAAGCATTTGTGACTTGACAAATATCTTCTTTAATGTACTTTGATATTAATAATAGCTGATTATCGCTCGATCCCTCACTGAGTCGATCTAGCATTTGGTAGTACACAAGGCGTTGCACTTACAGAAGGAACGTCAGCAAAAACAGCCAAAGTATTATATTCAGGAGTATTTTGGCTATAAATAACTTGGAACGTGTATAATTTTCTTTTACCTTGCCCCTCAGTAACAACTGTTAGAAGCGTAGAGTCAGTGTCAGGAAGTCCGGGAATTGGAAGTTTTTTAATTCGTCTCAAGTGAATGACATTTGCGGCTGAGTTTTCACAATCTCCAGAATTGGCAGCTTGTTGACCGAACTGCGTGCAGACGGTACCATCAAAATCCAATGTCACCTGCGATGGATCGTCCAACCAAACTTTTTTAATTGTTTCCCCAGTCGGAATAAAGCTCAAGTTTGTCCCTTGCTGGTACCAAACTGTGAGGTTTGGTATCGCTCCTCCCAAACCCTGCGCTTGACAGGAGAAGATAGAACGTAAAACAGCGCTATTAGCCAAGGCTTTGTCTGCTAGCAATAACATTGCAGCTGAGAAAAGCAAAGAACCTAAAAATAGGAAGTAGGGATTTTGTGGAGTATTTTCCTGAGAGGGAATGTTATTCATTAATCATCACTGAATTCAATATTGTGTCAACTAACTCCGGCAGGATTTCCCTTCTTCTTAAGGAGGGGAGGAATATCAGTAAATTGAGAACGCTATCAGGTAGAAGCTCTGACAACATGATGCACCTCAAAATCGTCCGAAAAAACCTGAAAATTCACTATCTCTATTCATTGAAGAAGCTGTAAGGGCGTATTGCCATACATCCTTACAGCCCTGCCACACAAGAAACGCCTCGATCACAAGCTCGTTGCTTGATTGACAAACACTGTAACTTCTTTGCCTTTTGAGAGAGTCCAAAGGCTAGTTCGATCTATTGAGCGCCGAGCATTGTCCTGTGTCTCACGCCGAGTAATTTCCGGAACGATAGATCTGCCGCCGCCATCCAAAAGTGCTGGGAGGATGTTTCTTTGAGGTTGATTTAGGACAGTAGTCGTACTTGTACTGGTAGAGACACCATTAACTGTGCTCGTAGAAGTGATTGGAACTACTTGTGTACTAGGAGTGTTTAAGATTTCCCCTATTTTACTAGCACCGCCCAAAGCGAATACTTTCAAATCACTTCCAAAGCGCGATCCCCCACCAGTACCTTTATATTCAGTTGCAATTAAAGGTTTACTTTGAGGACCACGAATTGTTAACACATTTTCTGGTATGTTCTTTTCTACACGTTGACCATTTTCTTGCCAAACTGCTTTCATGACTTCAAACTGTGCCAAGCCTTTGTCAGAAAAACTAGCTTTGGTTAATAACTGTGTTTGTGCAGGTAAAGCAACACTACCATCTGCAGCTTTTAATGGCTGTTTTAACTGCACTATAAAAATGTTATTGTCTTTATCGTCATCGCTATTATCGTTACTTTTATTCCTACTATTAAAATTCCCACCATTCGTATTCCTGTTATTGTTGTTGTTGTACCTACCAGGGATACTTCTAGTGCTTTCCCCAAAGGCAGCAGTTGCCAACACAGCTTTAGCAGTAGTACCTACGACTAATGATTTAGGACTAGAAGTCCGTATGGCTTGGCTCACGACACTTGGCTGGGTTGGCTGTACGACGGGAGTAGTTTGAGCAGTGATTAAAGGTTTCCGTGGTTCAACACTAACATTTACTTGAGGAGTAGTAGCAGAAGATACTTGACCGTAACTCCCCAACTTCGATAACCTTGCCCATTCTTGCAGAGCATCTGGTGTTGGTGTTGGTGTTGGTGTTGCTTGCGCTACTGGTGTAGGGGTGCTTTGTAGTGGTGGTGGGACATATGCGGAACGAATTTGAGGCCTTGTTGCTATAGGTTGAGGGACTCTTACAGTTCGTGTAACTGTGATCACCCTTGGTGGTATACTCTGGGCGATCGCCGATCTATCTCTGAAAGTAGGTGGCGGCTGTATGCGTTGTACTATAATAGTTGATCGAGGTCTTGCGGAGTAAAGAGGTTCCGTCCGGGAACTGGATCTAGGTACCGTCCGAATCGGTGTCGGTTTTTCGGTTTTCAGTGCAAGTTGAGCGTCTTTCACCGCCTGTGCTTGTTCGGAAAGAGCAAGTTTGGTTTTCAGTGCCTCTATTTCTTCTTGTTGCAGTTCTTGAGGTGGTTTCAGTTTAACCTGCGCTTGCGTGTCCGGTAGCAAACTAGTACGATTTTGAGTGCTGGACTTTCTACTACCACCACTCATCAGCTGTGTTAAAAACAAACCAGCAACCACAACCACAGCCAAGGTTCCACCTCCCACCAAGGCTAACTTAGCAAAGGGGTTGGATGATAGAGCTTGTGTCGTAGCGACTTCTCGTGGTTCTATCGGTTCAGCTTGTGGTTGTCTCAATTCTGCTGAATCCTCTTCAAAAGAAGACGCAGGAGACGCAGATTCTTCTTCCAAACCAACCAATCTGGCCATTCGTGCTTCCCAATCGGAAGAATCAACTTCTGGGTGCAAATTTTTTGCAGGAGGAACTTGATATTTAGTCATAATAAGTAAACCTTTATTTCAAGAACAATTTTTATCTTTAATGTCACAAATATTGTAAATTTCTAGCCTTGCTTCACCAACGCGATGCACTGCTAAATTCAAAGGAAGTGTTGTGTTTGGTAGTGGAGTTTCTTGGTCGTTTCTGACCCGGACTAAAATTTGTTTGTTAAAAGGAGTTGAATTTCCTAGTGGATCGAAACTTGTCAAGCTTAATTGATTGGCTAACATCTCCACTCTCCATTTGCCATCCTCTATTTTTGTGGGTTGAGAAACTCTTTGTAAAACCAATACAGACTCGGTTCCTGTAGATTGATTGTTTGGAGTTAAATTACTGATTTCTTTTTCAAATTTTTGTCGAAAACCATTAGCGAGTAAATCGGAACTTATTTGCTGGACTATTCTTTGCGGCTGTTTCGGCGACCAAGTCATCATTAAAGTCATGGTTTCACCCACAAAACGCCGAATTGTTTCGGGATTTCGCTCTAAATTCGGTTGAGAATCTACTGTGATGGCGCTTCCATCAACAAGTTGTACCAAACTAGGCATTGCATTTTTTTGATTCAACTGCTGCAATAGAGAGCCGTGAAAAGTTAGTACCAACAAGGCAAATAAATTCAGACCGAATGTTCCTACCGCTAAGAACGGTAATATATTGGTCTT
>JAQYWP010000641.1 GCA_029379285.1 Rhizonema sp. PD38 | reverse complement strand
CCTTTTAACTTTTAACTTTTGCCTTGTTCAGTCACATGTTAACTGTTAATTACCGTTATTTACATATGAAATGATACCAAAATGTCTTCAATACGGTTGACATAACCTTGTATTTCTGATAAAAAATTTTGCGCTCCTCTACGCTCTTGATGGCGAGCAAGTTGTTCTAATTGTTCTGCAGCTATTCGTATTGGCGTTACTCCTATATTACCACTAGCACCTTTAAAGTGATGAGCTTCGCGCATGATTTGCTCAAAGTCGCTATTCGCGATCGCCGCCTTGGTGACTTCTAAATGATATCGAGTATCGTCAACAAACACTTGCAATAGCTCTAATTCAAATTCTTCGTTGTTTTCCGATAGCTGGTGCAAGTATTCCCAATCAATAAGGATATCAGGTGAGTCGAGATTGGGAGAAATCTGCTTGGACGCACTTACTTCTGAGGTGAGGATTGTCTCTGTCCAACGTTCTAGTGTCGCTGCTAATTTTTCTTTTAATATCGGCTTGCTAAGATAATCATCCATACCTGCATCCAAACACATTTGGCGGTCTTCTTTCATAGCATTAGCTGTCATGGCGATGATTACCGGACGACGACCTCTGGCAAAGGAGCCTTTTTCCCAGCGATGAATTTCTCTTGTGGCTTCCAAACCGTCCATAATCGGCATTTGACAGTCCATGAAAATCAAATCATAGGGAATTGTTTCCAATATCTGCAAAACTTCTTTTCCATTGGCGGCAACATCGGCAGCGTAGCCTAAACTATTGAGCTGCTTCAAGACGACTTTTTGATTGACTAGATTATCCTCAGCTATCAGAATTCTTAACTTGGATTTAGCAGGAGAGGAAAAATCTTCTCTGTCCGCATCTCCTTGTCTCCCAATACTCCTCGTCTCAACTGAGGAAACTTCCGCTTCCGACTGACTTCCTAATACATTCATAATGGTATCGAATAGTCGAGATGGCTTGACTGGTTTGACCAGATAAGCGGCAAATCCTATGTTCAGTGCCCGTTGTACTTCATCTCGATAATTGATAGAGGCAGACGTCAGCATGATTAAAGGGATTTCAGCGATCGCAGAATTTGCCTTAATTTGTGCTCCTAAAGTCAGTCCATCTGTACAAGGCATTTGCATATCTACCAATACCACATCATAAGGTATCTTCTGCTTGGCAGCGTCCTGTAAAGCTTTGAGGGCATTCACAGCATTATCTGCTTCATCCACATGCATACCTAAACGAGTAACTTGATGATAGATAATCTTGCGGTTGGTAGCGTTGTCATCTACCACTAATAAACGTCGATCAATTAGAAACCCGTTATCCTGTACAGGAGAAACAGGCTGATGTGCAAGAGCAAAAGGAATCTCAAACCAAAATTTAGATCCTTGCCCCAAATGACTTTCTACCCCAATTTCTCCTCCCATCAAAGTTACGATCTGTTTGCAAATAGCTAATCCTAAACCCGTACCTCCATACTTGCGGGTTGTGGAATCGTCCACTTGGGTAAATGGGGTAAAGAGTTTGTCTTGATCTTCAGAGGTGATACCAATCCCAGTATCTGCGATCACAAAGTGGATTCTGACTGTCGTAGAAGTTTCAGAGCGCAACTCTGCCCGCACTAGAACCTCTCCAGCACTGGTGAACTTGATCGCATTACCTATTAAGTTCATCAAAATTTGCCGCAAGCGACTGGCATCTCCTTGAAGATGGGTAGGAACGTTACGATAAATCAACGCCGCAATTTCCAATCCTTTATTATGTGCTTGGGGAGCCAGTAAATCCAACACCTCTTCCACGCAGGTAGACAAATCAAAATCTAAGGTTTCCAATACCATCTCCCCAGCCTCAAGTTTAGATATATCTAAAATCTCGTTAATCAAGGTTAAGAGAGAGTCTCCACTAATGCGAATTGTTTCCACAAAATCTCGCTGTTCCGGGGTTAAAGAAGTCTCCAACATTAGTCCAGTCATGCCCAACACGGCATTCATCGGCGTGCGGATTTCATGACTCATATTTGCCAAAAAAGCACTTTTGGCTTGAGACGCTAACTCGGCTTGGCGACGGGCAACTTCCAATTCTTGTCGCTGATGAGTTTCTGCTTCTAAAAGTTGGGCGTGGGCGATCGCAATCCCAACTTGGTTAGCAAGTTCCCGCAACAGATGAGTTTCAAAGATCGACCATTGGCATGAATTCGAGTACTGATGGACTATCAGTAAACCACAGAGTTCTTCTTTTACTAGAATTGGCACGACCAAATTAGCTTTGACTCCAAACTTTTGCAGTAATTCCATATGCTTTGCTTGGACTTCCATCATATCTAAGTCCGCGATCATGGTAACTCGTTGTTGACGGTACTGTTGCAGACAGTACTGCTGTATGTATTCCGCCCGCAAGTACGAGTCGATGAGATTTTGCCCTTTGATCGCAGCCCAGCTAGAAACGACGGCTTCTGTAACGACGCTTCTTGATCCATCTGGTGAAGGTTGATAGATTAAGACGCGATCACTCTTAAGAATCTTTTGCACCTCTGTTACTGTAGTTTGGAGAACGTCTTCAATTTGTAGGGATTGGCGAATTTTGAGGGTGATTTCGGTAAATAGATGACTTCGCAAATTATGTTTGTAAAGTTCTTCTTCTGCCTGCTTGCGCTTGATAAACTGACCTACTTGGTTCCCAATAGAAGTCATCACCATCAGCAGATCTGTATCGGGTTGCAATATCTCTCTGTTAAAGAAAGTCATCACGCCAACGGTTGTGTTGCCACTAAATACAGGAAAACCAAAAGCTGTATGCAATCCAACTTGAGCGGCGATTTCAGATCTTTTAAAGTTGACATCTTCAACAACATTAACAATCCAAACAGGTTGATAATTAGCCCATACGCGACCGGGTAGTCCTACTCCTAAGGCAAAAGTTGTAGCCATTGAGGTTTTTTTAAACTCGTGGATCTCTAGGGATGTTTTATGCCAAATATCCAGACAATGCAAAATATTTGCAGATCCGTCCACTAACCAAATTTCCCCCAAATCCCATCCCAAACTTTCGCAAATCGCTTGAAGGATTTGGGGAATAGCAACGTCAATCGTCGCCGCCTCTGCTAACACCTTAGTTGCAGCATATTGAGAATTGAGATGCTGTTCAGTCCTTTGGCGATCAGTAATGTCAAGTCCCGTACCGATAATGTACTCAACCGCGCCTCGATCATCTTGTAGGATTCTGTTCGACCACGCAATCAGCCTTCTACTTCCTTTCTTTGTCACCCAGTAGTTTTTGTACTCATAAAGCATTTTACTAGTTTGACCAGAACGGATTTGCTCAAAAACTGCTTTCATCGGCTGTATTTCTAAGGGAGGTAAAAACAAGTTCCAGAAAGGCCGACCTCTTACCTCTTCAAATGAGTAACCCGTTGTTTGCTCGCAAGCGTGATTGAATCTGATAATTTGCCCTTGGGGATCTAAAACCACAACTAAGGCGCTGGCTGTATCTACAACTGCGGAAATAAAGTTGCGTTCCTTGTTCAGTGATTCCTCTGTATGTTTACGTTCAAGAATCTCACGGTAGATTAAATAGTAGACAACAGTAAGAACACTTAAACTCATGGCGATTGCGATCGCTAGTGTCAAAATTGTTTGGTTTGCACTAACTTCTGTTGCTTGTAACTGCTGTTGAAGCCAGTCCTTATTCTGGTTCTGAATGCTACGGATGAGTAGGCGAATTTCATCCATAAGATTCTGCCCCCGATCTGTGAGAATCATCTGCAATGCTGGCTTAATACCCTTACTTCGGCGCAAGTCAATAGTTTGCTTGAGTTCCGCTAGTGAGGCTGTTATCAAGGATTGAAGCTGATATATCTGTTTTTGTTGCTGGCGTTTATTCCCTATTAAACTCTTCAATTTCTGAATTTGTGGCTCAATTTTTGTCAGTGCTATTTGATACGGTTCTAGGTAACGCTGTTCTCCTGTAAGTATGTAACCGCGTTGTCCTGTCTCAGCAGACTTAATGCTAGACAATAGCTCTTCAAGACTGTTGATTTTCTCTTCAGTTTGTCTAACTTGATTAGTTTGCTCGATAAAGACTCTTGTCTCTCGGTAAGAAAACAAGCCAATAAGAACTAAAATTGCCGACGCTATCCCAAACCCACCAGCAATTTGTTTAAAGAATTGTCTACGGACTTTTTGATCTTGTTTGCGTTCATGAGTGGTGAGAACCGAATTTGCTGAATTGCGTCGCAGTTCCATTTGCTTCATCACTTGGCGACTCAATCTTCGTAATGCTTCCACTTGGTCGTCCGTGAGTTCTCGTGGTAAGTAGTCAAAGACGCAGAGTGTTCCCAAAGCATATCCTTCTGGGTTAATTAAGGGGACACTAGCATAAAACCGGATATTGGGGTCAGAGGTAACTAATGGATTTGTGGCAAACCTTTCGTCCTTAGTTGTATCACTAACAACAAAAACGTCGTTTTGTAGGATACTGTGAGCGCAGAATGCGACATCTCGGGGTATTTCTAGCGCATCTAAACCGACTTTAGACTTAAACCACTGGCGGTTGGTATCGCTCAAGCTGATTAAAGCGATCGGCGTTCCACAAATATACGATGCTAAACGAGTGAGGTCGTCAAAGGCGTCTTCGGCTGGAGTATCGAGAATTTTATACTGCAAAAGCGTCTCGATTCTCTGTTTTTCGTTATCAGGTAATGGTGCTTTCATCCTTGAGCTTTGCCGCCGAAGTCGTCACTAGTGGTAAATGAACCTACTTTCAATTAAGGCAATATTTTTTGTTAAAGTGTTAGCGTAATTTTACCGATAACTATGGTTTGTCAATCGAAAAATAACAGGAGAAGGCTAGGATTGAGGGCAGAAAAGTCTTGCTGGGAAAGTTTCATGTGCTTTGGACATGACTGATTTCCCGACTTAAATCTCATTAGTTGTAGATATCGAATTCCATCCTAAATAACATGTATGATGCTTAAAAGGAATCAGCAGTAATTTTACTTAAAAACGAACACTAATAAATACTGTTTTGCTTCATGCGGATGCCCTCTACCTTGTATCTAATGAACGAGTATAATTGCAAAAAATACGTAATATTTCTGGTAATATGCTAGACACTTATGAACCAATGCTTTGCTGCCTATGCACCCGAATTTGAATTACGTATCTGCGCTCGCTCTCCTAATAGCTATCTCTTTACCAGTAACTATAAACTTATCAGCACTATCCCAGATGTCGCAGGTATTGGCACAAACGCCAGCAGATCGCAAAGCCGAAGCAGAACGACTATTGCAGCAAGGTAGGGAGCAATATCAAACCAGTCAATTTGAAGCGGCATTAAAATCTTGGCAACAAGCATTGATTATTTACCAAGAAATAAAAGACCATGAAGGTGAGGCAAAGGGACTGCTTAATATTGGTCTTGTATACACACAACGGGGAGATTACCCAAACGCAATTAATTATCTTCAGCAGGGTTTAAG
>JAQYWP010000640.1 GCA_029379285.1 Rhizonema sp. PD38 | reverse complement strand
TGAGCAACTAAATTAATCCCTATCTTGCTCTTTCTGACTTTTTCAGCAGACCCTACCGTAGAGAACAGTAATTCTCTTGTGTATTGAGTTTTTGTGCTTTTCTCAAATAGCTCGTCAAGTTTCTCAGGACATAAAATTGTTTCGAGAAGCCCGCGAACCATTACCGAAACCGGACTTTCTTCTACAAAACGCTCAAACACTTGACCTAGAACCATTCTAGCTGTTCCCTATCTAGCAACTATATTTTTTCAACTAACTATAATTTGAGGGAAATTACAAGACCTTGAAAGGGCTGGTCCTAATGGTAATGTAATCATACAAGGGTTATTTCTCGGCATTCTTAGAGGAGTTTTCGAGTAAACTAAACTTCTCTAATTTTTACTATTTTATTGCAATTTCTTTAGTTTTATGGAGTGAGATCGCCGTTCCTCCGCGCCCTCCCTCACAGGTGTAGGTTTTTTACAATAGGGTGAAGGCAAGACTAGGAAGAATGAGAGTGAAAGTAGACTCTTGTGGGAAAACCGAACCGCTCATGGGACAGTACTAACGACGGGAATTGGTTGAAAAGGGCTTTTTCCGTTAAAGAATTTTCCTTGTCCCCCTGCCTTCTTATCTTCCAAGTCTTGCCTCAACCGAAATATTCAAAACAAAGCCCTTGTGAGCCCCACTCTCCCCTCTGTACAGAATCTACGGTGTACACAAGTTGACCCAGAGCGAGTTTCCAGCCAAAAAAGGTAGATTCAAACTGATAAAGTCCGCGAATCAAAGTAGTAATTCCTGGAGGTTTTTGAGACTTGTAACCAGACCAACCACCAAGTAGAGTAATAAGGATTTTTTTGTAATTGAGTTTGTCCCTCTAAAGTTGGTGCAATGTTTGTTAAACATTGCTGTGTCAAGATGAAAATGCTTGCGACCAAGCACAAAGTGTCAAAAGAACTATAAGATTGAAAGACTTTTGCTTTTAGATTAGAATTAGAAAAATTTATTATGCCTTGTTCTGCCTCCCTGAGCCAACTGGTTGAAGTTCTTTCTGCCCTGCCGGCAAATTTACCTGAAGCAGCGTTAGCACAATTGGGGAGCGGTATGCAAACAGATACCCGTGCCATCAAGCCGGGTGAAGTGTTTGTAGCTTTACGTGGTGAAAAGTTCGATGGACATGAATTTGTCTCAATGGCGTTTGAGAAAGGTGCCTCCGCAGCGATTGTAGATTTTCAATACCAAAATCCTGGATTCCCAGTCTTACAGGTAAATGATACCCTGGAGGCATATCAAAAAATTGGTAGATGGTGGCGCGATCGCTTCGATATTCCTGTGATTGGGGTTACTGGTTCTGTGGGCAAAACCACAACCAAGGAAATCATCGCTGCAGTTTTGGCAACACAGGGACGAGTTCACAAAACTCATGCCAACTTTAATAACGAAATTGGCGTACCAAAAACTCTTCTGGAACTCAGCGCTGAAGACGATTATGCTGTGGTGGAAATGGCGATGCGGGGAGCAGGACAAATTGCGGAACTAACACAAATATCGCGTCCGACAATTGGTTTGATTACGAATGTTGGAACGGCACATATAGAGTTATTGGGTTCTCGCGAGGCGATCGCCCAAGCAAAATGTGAGTTATTAGCATATATGCCCAAGGATGGCGTGGCAATTCTCAACTATGACAATCCACTATTAATCGACACGGCAGCAAAAGTTTGGCAAGGGAAAACTTTAACTTACGGCTTATCTGGCGGCGATCTCCAAGGGAAGTTGATTGATGGTGAAACTTTGGAAGTCGCAGGTATGCAACTGCCTCTACCTTTGCCTGGTCGTCATAATGCCACAAACTTTTTGGCGGCTTTAGGAGTGGCACAGGTGCTGAATATCGATTGGTCTCACCTTCACACAGCTGTGAGCGTGGATATGCCATCCGGGCGATCGCAGCGTTTTACTTTGTCTCAAGATGTGGTAATCTTAGATGAAACTTATAATGCTGCACCAGAAGCTATGGTGGCAGCGTTGCACTTATTAGCAGAAACACCAGGAAAGCGACACATTGCAGTGTTGGGTGCAATGAAAGAATTGGGTTCGCGATCGCACCAACTCCATCAGCAAGTGGGGGAAACTGTACGTGAGTTGAAATTGGATGCTTTGATGGTTTTGAATGATGGTGCAGATACCGAGACAATAGTCGAGGGTGCCAACGGTGTCCCAACAGAATGTTTCGCCACTCACGCAGAGTTAGTGGCTTTTTTGAAAGAGTTTGTCAAACAAGGCGATCGGATTCTGTTTAAAGCAGCTCATTCTGTTGGGTTGGATCGAGTTGTTAGCCAGTTTCGGGCAGAGTTTTCCCCTACGGTATAGAAGCTTACAAACTGATATGCTAATTTCGGTAGCCAAATCTATCAACTTGAATCGAAACAGTAGTCGCTTGAGTGGTTTCTTGAAATTCGTCTCCGTGTCCTCCATGAGCTAAAACAGCTATAGGAGTTGTAAGTACAATCAGGAGTAACGACAATTGTTTTCTTTGTCTTCACTTCATCGTGTAAATACGGAATATTTTTCTGTCCTTTCTTCCCTTTTTTAATTGACATAATTAGGCATGCAGTGTAGAATAGTAGCCTCCTTTTCTAAAAGGGGGAGAAGTCAAAATATTGCTCGCGTCAATAACTTGACATAAAACCCGATGACGACACAAGTTCATTCGCTCTGGCTTCCGTACGCACAAATGAAGACCGTTCCGCCCCCGTATAGAGTAGTTCGAGGAGAAGGGGTCAAACTCTACCTCGATGATGGCACGGTGTTCATTGACGGCATTTCTTCGTGGTGGTGCGTTATTCACGGGTACAATCACCCTGTCCTTAATAAAGCGGTTCAGGAGCAGCTGGTAAAATTCGCTCATGTTATGCTTGGGGGTCTTGTTAACGATGCAACTATTCATCTGGCCGAGACGTTAGTCAGGATTACCCCTAAGAGGCTCAATCATGTGTTCTTTGGTGACAGCGGCTCAGTGGGGGTAGAGATTGCACTAAAGATGGCAATTCAGTTCTGGCGCAACAAAGGGGTTTCCCAGAAGAACAGATTCGTGGGGCTCCGCCGAGGGTATCACGGCGACACGACAGGAGCAATGTCGGTCAGTGACGACGACGAGGGGATGCACCGATTGTTTAAAGGGGTCATACTCCCCCAGTATTTCGTTGATGCACCGGGCGGAATTAACATAGAGTCTGACGAATGCCAAGCATCGCTTCGTCAACTCGCCGAGCTTCTGAAATCGCACAACAGCCAGATTGCCGCCGTGATCCTTGAACCGATATTTCAAGGAGCTGGTGGCTTTCGCTTCTATCCTCCTGAGTATTTACTCCACGTCCGAAGACTGTGTGATGAGCACGAGGTGCTACTCATATTCGACGAGATAGCGACGGGTTTCGGACGAACAGGAGCTTTATTCGCAGCCGAGCTTGCCAATGTCACCCCAGATATCATGGTGCTTAGTAAAGCGCTCACTGGGGGATACTTCGGACTATCGGCAACTATCGCTACAAGCCAAGTCTATGAGTCATTTCTCAGTGATGATCCGGAACTCGCCTTCATGCACGGACCGACTTTCATGGGAAATGCAGTCGCCTGCGCTGTGGCGTTGGCAAGTATCAACCTTATCGAAACCGAAAACTACCTCAGTAAAGTCAAAGCTATTGAGCAAGTACTCACTGAAGAGATCAAGGAATTAGAGGGGCCATCGCTTTGCGACGCACGAGTACTTGGAGCCATAGGAGTCTTGGAGTTTGAATCTCCGTCAAACCTTATAGGATTCAGGGAGTTTGCTCGAGATCGGGGAGTGTGGCTCCGTCCGTATAGCAAGTGGCTGTACACTATGCCCCCATACATCATTAGTGAAAACGACTTGCGACGAATTACCGCAGTAATGAAGGAGTGGGTGTCACACCAAGGCAAACGTATCTAACCCATATTCCCCACTTCCTTTGGTAAGGGAATTGCAGTTAAAAATCTGGTTGACTCGCTTGCAACACTCACGCAAAGAAGCAACTAAGTCTAACAATAACGTTATTGTCGAGCAGTCATCAGCAACAGAGTCTACAACAAAGGATATTCCTGTCCTAGATGAATCTGAGAAATTAGATGATGACAATAACGTTATTGTCAATCAGGAATTTGAGAATCAAGATGTTTCCGATAACGTTATTGGAAAAGACGCAAACGATGAAATAGAAGCCTTAAAACCAGTAAATCCTGACCTAAAAATTGTTGAGGAAGTGTTTGAAGGGTTAGTCAGTTTGAGCGAAATCAGCTTGTGGTAAACCTTTCCAGTCTTCCTATCCTAAATTTACTCCCCGGCGATCGCACTTTTTGCAGGTGATCAATTACCGATGTCTTTAAGCGGACATCGGATCTGGTTTACCAATCCCCAATTCTTGTAGTTTGGCTTTGATATCTGACCACTCGGTGCCGCAGTAGTAGTATTTTTTGTCTAAGATGTTTGCTATATAGTAACCCTGCTTTGCACCATTAATTCGTCGAAGTTCGGCAGCAATTTTTTCCATAGAGGTATCGAATAGGGAGAACAGGTCTTCCATATCAAGGTCAGGCGCATTGAATAGATTGATAAATGGCGATCCTTCTTTAAAAGCCCAAATCTTGCCACGACGTTCAATTATCCGATAATAAACGGGACGGACTATTGTGTCTGAATTCAACATGATAATTTATTCTAGAATTATTAATGGACAATAGCCCCTAACTAGCTTTTAGGGGCTATTGGCTCAGTTAGTTATTGTCATCCGGGAACTCTTGATGTGGCTCATCTGCTACATCTGCTAAGTCCCTTTTGACAGCCCAGAGTTTGATTTTGCACAGTCGGGATACCGACAATATCTTTTGCTAGAGTTTCATAGATGGAAGCGCTTGCATGTAAAGCGCCGGCTGGGTCAGTATTTTTAATGGTTGTCCTTATTTTCTTGTTTCTCCTGGCGACTCACCTTTTGCAGTACTACAATGGACTGGTTAATCATCCAAATAAGCACTTCAAGCTTTGAATCTCCTTCATCAATCTTAATTTTTGCTTGTATCCCTATCATGAACAATTGGATAGTCAACAGTAAAGCGATCGCACTTTTTGCAGGTGATTATTTACCGATGTCTTTAGGCGGACATCGGATCTGGTTTACCAATCCCCAATTCTTGCAGTTTGGCTTTGACATCTGACCACTCTTGTCCACAGTAGTAGTATTTTTTATCTAAGATGTTTGCAATATAATAACCCTGCAAACCACCATTGATTCTGAAAAGCTCTATGGCGACTTTCTTCATCGAAGTGTCAAAAGCCGCAAACAAATCATGAAGGGCTAGCATTGGCTCATTAAACAAATTGATGAATGGTTCACCCTCTTTAAAAGCCCAACCGTTACTACGACGTTCAATAATTCGATAGTAAACAGGATGAGCAATTGTTGTATCTAAATTCAACATATATTTACC
>JAQYWP010000639.1 GCA_029379285.1 Rhizonema sp. PD38 | reverse complement strand
AGCCCTGTTAAGCTACAAAGTCTACTCTGTCTAGTTTTCAGTCTTTTTTTTACGTTGAACTCAGGTATTTAAAGTAAAATTCTTAAAGTCCTACCTCTATATATTTGCGTTGATTCGGAGACTTGCGTTTGGAGACAGCAGGCTCAGTTTTCTCCGTTTTACCAACAATTGACCCTAAGTTGGTAAAGCATCGTGATGCCTCTCACAAGCATGAGAAATCAATTTTGAGCCATCAATTGCAACTTATGGCTCAAAGGTGTAGCGCGATCGCTTACTAAAGATGTTGTTCTTTAGTGCCACCATCGTGCTACCTCCTGGATAGCACTACTAACGGATGCTATTGCTTTGTCACCACCTAGCGTGAAGATCGTTGGAATTATTACCTGTATATCATGCAAGAAATCCTTTCGTGTCCGGAGAGATAGCCTGTGAAGTGAATCTTGCCATAAAGGAAAAAGTTGACATTGGGACAGTTTGTCAGTTAGCGCACTCAGAGCATCGGCGCAATAGTTATCATCCTGAATCTCTATAACGGTTTTGAGTGCTTTTGCTAATAATTTTGGTGGCAGTTTGTCAGCTAAGGCACTCACGGCATCGGCGCAATACTTGTCATCCTGAATTTCTATGATGGCTTTGAGTACTTCCGGTAATAATTTTAGTAGCAGTAAAAATTCTGGTACCAGTTTCTCACTTAACGCGCTTAGGGCATCGGCGCGTCTTGACTCATCCCGAATCTTTCTGGCGGCTTTGAGTGCTTGGGGTAATAATTCCGGTGGCAGTTTTTCAGCTAAGACAGCCAGGGCATCGGCGCGATACTTGTCATCCGGAATTTCTCTGGCGGCTTTAAGTGCTTCTGGTAACACCGAGGGCAGTTTGTCAGCTAAGACACTCAGGGCATCGGCGCGTCTTGAGTCATCCTGAATTTCCTTAGTAGCAGCCAGTGCTTTCGAGAGTCCTAGTTGTTTTAGGCTTAGCGGCAAATGATTAGCTAACTGTGTAAGCAAGTTTACTTTTTGTTCTGGATTTGAGCTTTGTAGCACGTAAGCTAGTCCTTGCGCAGGAGTCCACACATTTTTTTTAACTAACGCAATCAGCAATCCTACTGGTAAATTAGTTGATAGACTATTAAGAGATGTAATAATTAAAGCATATCGGCACTGCAACCCAATAACTTGAGGCAGAGTCGTAAGAGTCCAAGAATCTTCTGCTAATTGCCAAGCACGAGCAACATCAGTTACAAAGTTGGCAGTTTGTTCTAGGCGATCACAAGCCTCATACCAACCATTACCTTCGGTTTTTGACTCCTCTCGCAATAATTCGTGAATTTCTTCTACCTTTTGAGCCTTCTCCAAATGCCAAACTAGATGCTGATGTATATAACCATCGTTAGGGAGGGTATGCCAAAGATTTTTATCGGTTAAATTTCGGTATTTCTCTAAGAAAGTAGCGTGAGCAGCAGGCAAAGTTATACCTAACCCTGGTAAATTACCTTTGCGCTTCGGTTTTGGTGGAGCAGTTAATAAATTACGTCCAAGGTGATGAAATAAGTCATGTAAACGGTAGGTAGGTGTTCCATCTGTTAAAGGGACACCAGACAATAATAGCGCTTTCGAGTGCAGGTAACGTAACTCATCTGCTGCATCCCGTTCATCATCCATATCCCAGAGGATTGTAGTCATTTTCTGAGTGATGTTTACATCGTCCGGTAATATTCCGAGCCAAATGAAATTTTCTCGCGTTTCTTCTGACAATCGCTGTATGCTCAAATTTAATGATGCAGTTAAGCTAAGACGTTTTAAACTTGCTTCATCGGTAGCATCCCTGGCTTCAGGGTCATCCAATGTTTTTAACCGGGCTACCTCAAGCTGCATATCCTGCAATAAAACTGTCCAAGAAATACCATCAGCAACTTGAGCAGCAGCTAGTTCCAGTGCTAAAGGCAGGTAGCCAAGCTCTAGAGCTAAAGCTTCAGCCTCTTGATTTTCTGTGTCAGTGAGATTACGTCCTAATTTCTTAGCCAGCAGTTCCATCGCTTGAGATGGTGTCATTACATCCAGAGAATAGATGCTGGCTTTAAGAACTTTAGCGATCGCGGCTTCACGGGTTGTTACAAAAACTTGACAACGTGCTCCACCAACATTAAATGCTTGCACATCTTGTGGATTCCAAGCATCGTCTACTACTAGCAGCACATCTTTGTTATACAGTAGTGTACGCAGTTGATTGGAAGCAGCTTCCACGCTAGTAGCTTTAAAGTTGTAGTCCTTTAATGCCTGTACCCAGCCACTAAGCAGGGATAGAAGATTAGGCTGTTGACCTAATGTTCCCCAGAGAATCCCATCACAAAAATGAGCTTGCACGTCTGGATCATGCGCTAAAGCCGCTGCTAAAGTAGATTTACCAACCGAAGCCAAGCCATGAATGGCTGTAACTACCAAGCTACGTACATCTGATGAATTTGCTAGTAGACGAGTTTTTAACTCTTGGTTGTATTCCGGACGGGCTACATAATAAGTTGGTAGAGGTGGTGCTTGGAAGATGTCAATTTTGGGTCTGGGTACAGTCGCAATACCATTATCTTGTTGATAACTAGCTTCTACAGCTTTTGATTTTAATGGTCTATTGTTTTCCCATACCTCATCAAACCGTTTTAGATTCTCTTCTTTGTCTTTTGACCATAACTTCAACGTAAAGTACCAATTTTCAGAACCTTTTTTTGGGATACGGTGGTCTTTTAGTATTTTTAATAGAGAATCATCACGATCTTGATCCAGAAGCTTAAGGGCTTCTCGGATTTGTGGTTTTGTTAGCTTACCTGGGTATTGGTCTTTCTCTGTCAACCACTCTAAAACTATCAGAGTAGTTCGGACAGTTAGCTCGGGGTTAGTACTGCTTTGCTTGATCCAATCATTATGCTTAATATCAAAATTACCGTCCTCAAATTCTCCATCCACAAAACAAAGCAACGCCTCTAACAGACGCCTGACACGCTTTTTAACTTGAGAACCGTAAGTTTTTTTAGGCATTACATCCAAAAATTGAACCAAAAAGTTTGAGGCTGTCCCAATTTGGAAATACCACCCCAAACTTGTTTAATCCTGATTGTAAGGTATTTTTCCCCTAATTAGGGTATTTGCTTTGTGACACTACCCCAAAGAGAACCTATATCTATCAAATCTTTGGGGTACAAACAAATGCAACGCAAGCGTCAAAATGTTACCAACAAAATGATCGCTTTATTACTGGCAATGCAACTATTTCTAATTTGTTTACAAGGAAAAATGAGAATTGATGAAGGAGACTCAATGCTTGAAGTGCTTATTTGGATGATTAACCAGTCTATTGTGGTATTGCAAAAGGTTAATCGCCAAGAGAAAGAATAAAACAAGGACAACCACTAATAGATCTAATTCTTGGGTTCTCCCACTTGCTCTTGTCAAGCCCTTTCCTACACGAAAGGGCATTTTGGTAGAATACACGCCCAGAGTGGTAAAGATCCTTTGTAAATCCCAACTTTTAACCCATTGTTGGGAAAACCTGAAAAATCTGGCATACTGGCGGGAACGCTAACCCTTGTTCCCTTGAGCTTCGCCATATGCCTGCCTTGGATACCTTCCCCGATACCCAATCGCCGAAAGTTGGTAAAACGGAAAAAACTCAGCCTGCTGTCTCCAAGCGCAAGTCTCCGAATCAACGGAAATATACAGAGGTGCGGTCGCGGGAATATTTGTTACCAGAAGAAGTAGACGCGATGATGAAAGCCATCAAGAAGCACGGCGGCAGACACGCACACCGGGATGCGACAGTGGTTCTGCTTCTGTATCGGCACGGGCTGCGGGTTAGTGAGGCGGCTGGCTTACGGTGGGAACAGGTAGACTTCGCGGCGGCAACGCTGCATGTCAATCGACTCAAAAATGGTACAAAAGCCGTCCATCCGCTGTACGGTGATGAGTTACGAGCGTTACGGAAGCTGCAAAAGGATTATCCTAACACGCCGTTTATTTTCATGTCGTCACGGAAGTCACCCCTAGCTCCTGATTCCATCCGGGGCATTATTGAGCAGGCGGGTAAACTGGCCTTACTACCGTTCCCCATTCATGCCCACATGCTTCGCCATGCCTGCGGCTATTATCTGGCGCGAGAGAAAACCGATACCCGGACGATTCCGGGATACCTGGGGCATAAGAACATCCAGCATACCGTGCGATATACGCAATTATCGCCGTCACCCTATAAGGGGCTATGGAAAAAGGCATGAATTGATTTTGTTATACGAATTCTATTCATGACAGACCTATCACCTTGACAAAACTACTGCTTTGCAGTACCTTAAGTTTAAGGGGGGAAGCTAGATGCTATTTGAATGGGACGAAGAAAAAGCACAGGCCAACCTCCTAAAACACCGAATCAGCTTTGTTGCGGCAACGGCGGTTTTTGATGACCCAAACCGCATTGATGAGGATAGCACAAAGCCAGAGTATGGCGAGGTACGGACGAAAACAATAGGGCTAATTGAAGGCGAACTAATCATTGTGGTTATCCACACCGACAGAGAGCAGAAACGGCGGATTATTTCAGCAAGGAGGGCAAGGAAGAATGAGCAAGAAAAATACTATCATAGTTGAACGCCTTTCCGATGGGCGTGTTGTTCAGGTTATGCCTGATGGCTCAAAGCAGCTTTTGCAGGATGAAACCGATTGGGTACGGCTCCGTGCCATGACCGAGTCAGAAATTGAAGCGGCTGCCGTGGAAGACCTTGACAATCCACCTCTGACTGACGAGGAACTGAAGAAATTCAGGCGCTTTCCTGACCTTAAGGAAATTCGGCAGAAGCTTCACATGACACAGGAGCAGTTCGCAACGAAATTTCATGTTCCTTTGGGCACGTTACGGGATTGGGAGCAAGGGGCTAAATATCCTGATACGGCAACTCGGTCGTATCTCCGTGTTATTGAGAAAGCTCCACATATTGTTATGCAAGCTCTGGACGGATAAGAACCTTCATTTATATGGGGGAGTTGGAACGGTATCTAGAGGTTAGCGACCAGCACAAGGAAAGCGCGATCGCTGCCCTCAATTTTGAGACAGTTTTACCCCCGTTTTAAACCCGGCAAAGTTGATGTATTTTTATTAGATAAAATTAACTGATTGTTTCAATTAATTTTATATTATAGAAATACCTTTTAAGTATTGATAATTATGTCCTTTGTTGTCAGGTTTTACAGGTGAATAAATTTTCTGTTTTTGAAGAATTGAATCAGCCCAGTTATTAAGACTTCTGTCAGATGTCCAGTGTTCAAATTCGTGTAAAGAACGTACAATTGTTGGAATATTTAATCCCATACAAGAGCAATAACGCTTCGCCTTATTATTTCCTCTAATATTTCCGATGATAGATTGTTATCATAGAAAGTTATAATAAGAGGAATCACTGGCTTGTCCTTAATATTAAGAGCTTTTACTGTTGCAGCAATTTGCTCGGATGCAGAGTGGATACGAC
>JAQYWP010000638.1 GCA_029379285.1 Rhizonema sp. PD38 | reverse complement strand
CGTCCAAAAAGTAATATTGGGCGATCGCTTGGGCATCTAAATCAAGAGCATGAACGCTTTCAAGCGGAGTCATCTCATTCATGTTTTCGAGATGTTCAAAGGAGAAAATTAGCGAGCTTTTTACCTGTTAGATCATCTCAGTGAATTTGCAATCGACTCATATCCTTAATTTGCTTAGTAATTCTACTTTAATTTAGAGTTCAATAGACATAACCGAAACTATAATTTTTCAGATATATCTTTGGTTAAAAATGTTGAAGCAATAATCTATCCGGATCGCGCGGAAAGTATTTTAGTATTGTTTGTCTGCTCTGTATATGATTAGCGATCGCACTTTTAAAAAAAGTTTGTGATCTTGCTGAATTTTCAGACTTATGTTTTACATTACGTAGTATATTTCAGCAAGTCAAAGTTGTGGTACGAAAATATCTATTTTGATTACCTCTGTTTAAGTAGTATTGTCTTCTGCCATTGGAAAGGTTTACGTTACAAATTATATTACGAATAACTAACTTGAGCAGTCAGGGTTTTAAAGTAATAACACTTATGTATTATTACATAGAGTACTTATGCAACCGATTTCTCGCCGGAGATTTGTCCAATTCGCAGGCTCTACTTTAGCAACCTTGGGGTTGAGCCAGTCTAACTTTCTACGACAGGCAGAAAGCCAATCCAAGGTTCTGGCAAAAAGCACGTCACGCAAAGTTGCCTTGCTTGTCGGTATTAATGACTATAAATCCAGTCCGTTGCAGGGATGTCTGAGTGATGTAGAGTTGCAGCGCCATCTCCTACAGTATGGCTTTGGTTTTAATAAAGCAGATATTCATACTCTTACTAACTCACAAGCAACTCGGGAAAATATATTACAAGCATTTGAGGAGTATTTAATTAAACAAGCCAAGCCTGATGATGTGGTAGTGTTTCACTTCTCGGGACATGGTTCCCGCATTGCCGATCCAGATCCTGTTTTTGTCAGTTTATTTGACAACACAGACTTAAATGGGACTTTAGTACCCATTGATGCTGTGCTACCGCCTGGATATCCACAACAAGGTGGACAAGTTAAGGACATTATGGGACATACTTTATTTCTGTTGATGGCATCTGTGAAAAGTGAAAATTTTACTGCCGTTTTAGATAGCTGTTTTTCTGGTGGTGCAACCAGAGAATTTCGCGTTCGTTCTCGTGAAGGCGGTAGGAATATCCAGATTGTACCAGCAGAAAAAGCATACCAAGAAAATTTGCTATCCAAACTCAACCTCAAACGTCAAGATTTTATTAAACGGTATCGTAAAGGAGTTGCCAAAGGAGTTGTTCTCGCTGCAACTGATCCCAATCAATTAGCCGCAGATGCACAACTTAATGGTTTCTATGCAGGTGCTTTTACATACTTATTCACTCAGTATCTTTGGCAAAAAACCAACACACCAGAAACTACTATTTCCTATGTGAAGCAACATATACCTGATAAATATAACCAAACACCTATATTTGAAACGAAAGCAGGCAGTGGAGATGAAAAACAGCCAATATATTTCATTAGTAACCCATCTGTGAGTGCTGATGCAGTCATTACCGCAGTGACAGGAAATCAAGCGAGACTATGGTTGAGTGGAGTAGATGTGGGAAATGTTGATACTGGTACGGTGTTTGCTGTGGTGAATGGCTCAGGCAAAGTAATATACCAAAGCCGTGAAGGCTTAGAAGGGAAAGGGATAGTACAGGGAGTTGTGAAAGAAGGAGCGTTGTTGCGAAAGGTTGGGTGAAATTGCATAACCTCTGCCGCCGCAGAGATATAGCAACAGTACAGACTCGACAAATCATCAAATAATACAAATGTAGTATGAATAATCAAAACAAATATTTGGTCTTACTCAAGCTAGTGTTGCGATCGCCTGTTAAGAAGTCGCGTTCATTCCCAGTGTCTGCTTTATTCATCAGTATTTTCTTGCTGTTATCACTAGTTGCAATACCGAGAGGTATTGGGTTGCATCTAGCACAACAACCGTCAGAGCAACATTGGCAAAGTTTACTCTGACTTGGGAGAGAAGCAAAAGGCACTTGCGTACTACAATCAAGCACTTCCCCTACACCGTGCGGTGAGCGACAAGGATGGGGAAGCCACCACCCTCAGCAATATTGGCACAATCTACTCTGACTTGGGAGACGGGCAAAAGGCACTTACGTACTACAATCAAGCTCTTCTCCTAAGACGTGCGGTGGGCGACAAGGGTGGGGAAGCCACCACCCTCAACAATATTGGCAAAGTCTACTCTGACTTGCAAGAGAAGCTGAACCCAGTTACGTACTACAATCAAGCACTTCCCCTATACCGTGCGGTGGGTGACAAGGATAGGGAAGCCACCACCCTCAGCAACATTGGCAAAGTTTACTCTGACTTGGGAGAGAAGCAAAAGGCACTTGCGTACTACAATCAAGCACTTCCCCTACACCGTGCGGTGGGCAACAAGGATGGGGAAGCCACCACCCTCAACAACATTGGCAAAGTTTACTCTGACTTGGGAGACAGGCAAAAGGCACTTGCGTACTTCAATCAAGCTCTTCCCCAATTACGTGATGTAGGCGACAAGGGTGGGGAGGCTCACACCCTTAGCAATATCGCTTTTGATGAACGCAAGCAAGGGAACCTTAAACAAGCCCTCACCAAAATTAAAGAAGCGATCGCAATTATTGAAGATTTACGCACTAAAATCACTAATCAAGAACTGCGTACCACCTACTTTTCCACAGTGCAGGGTTATTACAACTTCTACATTGACTTGCTGATGCAGTTGCACAAAAAAGATCCTTCAATTGGATACAACGCACAAGCACTGCACGTCAGCGAACGTTCCCGTGCTAGGGTACTTTTGGAACTCCTCACTGAAGCTAATGTTGATATTCGTCAAGGTGTAGATTCCAAGTTAGTCGAAAATGAACGCAGCTTGCAACAACAACTGAGCGCTGCAGAATTTCAGAGGTTTAAACTGCTTCAAGGTCAGTATACAAATAAACAATTAGACAATATCAAACAACTTAGTGAATCTCTTGAGTCTCAGCTGGACGATGTACAAGCACAAATTCGAGTTAAAAGTCCTGAATATGCAACCTTAACGCAAAGTAAGAAATTTGATAAACTTGTACTCACTCTGCCACAAATTCAACAACTTGTACTCGATGACAATACCCTGCTTTTAGAATATTCCCTTGGAGAGGAGCATAGTTTTCTCTGGGCAGTCAGCAAGAAAAGTATTACCAGTTACGAGCTTCCCAAAGGCGCTGATATTGAAGCGGCGGCACAAACTTTTAAAAAAGAGCTGTTAGACAAAAATGATTCTGCGGCAACCAAAGTGGGAATGAAATTGAGTCAAATGATCCTTGCACCCGTGGCTAGTCAACTAGGGCAAAAACGCTTGCTTATCGTTGGTGATGGCGCTTTACAGACAATTCCGTTTAGTGTATTGCCTATGCCTCAAGAAAGTCAAAATTCAGCACTCAGCAGTAAAGGAAAATTTTTAATTCCCCTGCTTATGCAACACGAAATTGTGACTCTACCTTCTGCCTCTAGTATAGGAGTATTGCGGAATAAACTTATGGGACGCAAACTTGCTCCTAAAACTATCGCTGTACTTGCCGATCCAGTGTTTAGTAAGGATGATGAGCGTCTAAAAAATATCCCACAATTACTACATGATCAATCCAGAGGTTCTGAATTGGACAATCAAATAGACGAATGTCTCAACCTCAACCGTCTTGATAATACCAAAAGGGAAGCCGAGGATATTCTTTCTCTGGAGCCGAATCCAACAAAAAGTTTCTCTGCTTTGGGTTTTGCCGCATCTGTGACTACTGCTGTCAAACCAGATTTATCGCAGTATCAGATAGTTCATTTTGCCACTCATGGTTGCGTCTCGGTAAAGAATCCCCAATTCTCAAAATTAGTGCTTTCCCAATTTGATGAAAAAGGTGAAAAAATTGACGGCAACCTGAATCTCAACGCAATCTACAACCTTAAATTACCTGTTGAACTCGTTACCCTCAGCGCTTGCAAAACTGGATTGGGGAAAAATGTCCAGGGAGAAGGTTTGGTAGGCTTGACAAGAGGCTTTATGTATGCGGGTGCAAAACGTGTCGTTGTCAGTTTATGGAGTGTGAATGATTTGACAACAGCCTCTCTCATGCATATATTTTATCAAAAAATGCTACAAGAACATCAAAATCCGGTGGCGGCGATGAGAGCAGCACAGTTAGACATGTGGAACTCAGGGAAGGCACCCTATTACTGGGCAGCTTTTACTATTCAAGGTGAATGGCAATGAGGTTAACACATATTACTAAACAGTCACAAGTAACGAACTTAAGCAGTTGGCGTTTTCAAGTAATAACACGTATACAGTCGTTATGCGCCCCATTTCTTACCGGAGATTTTTCCAAGTCACTGGCTCGACTTTATCAACCTTGAGGTTTAGCCAAAGGTTGGATAGACATAACCTCTCCCGTCTTTTGAAATTTAGCAATAGCACAGACTCGACAAACCGCCTGACAATACAAGTGTAGTATGAAGAATCAAAACGAATCTTTGGTCATACTCAAGCTAGTGTTGCGATCGCTCCTGAAAACAATGCATTCCAAGCGATCGCACTCATTGTTATCTTCTCCCATATCTGCCTTATTCATCAGTATTCTCTTGCTATCATCAGTAGTTACCATAGCGGCGAGTATAGGGAGCAGCATTGCCCAACAGCCAACGGCGACGCAGCAAGTAACTAGCGCCACGCTGCAACGCCTTTTTTATGAAGCAGATAGATTATACAAGCAAGGTACAGCAGAATCACTGCGGCAGGCAATTGAGAAATTTAAACAAGCACTACCGTTGGTGCAGCAACTGGGCTATAAGCTAGAGGAAATTACTATCCTCAATAATATTGGCTTAATAAAATGTACTCCTGATAACCAACCTGGTTTTTGCACAGTTCCAAAGCTAGATAATCTAGTTTCCGATACGGTAGGTGTTAGTACCCATAATTGGGGAATTTCTGAGTCCTGAAGTTTGGTTTTATTAGCTTTGGCTTCTCGTCGCAGCAAAGCCTTGACTTCTAATAATTTGAGAACACAATCGCATATTTCATCGGTAGAAGCTGGATTACGGAAGGGTTCAATTATCGCCGGATTTTCAGCAAATCTGCCTAGTAAACCCAGGATTTTTAAATTAGAGTTTTGCTGTTTATTAGGAGTGAATAAAACATCGATTTCTTTAATCTCTCCAGCTACTTTTTCTGATGCCTTGACTTCTCCATAATTTTTTAGTAGTTCTTCTAAATAGTCTTTGGCAAATTTGTCATGTATGAAGCGCGTCATTCAGTTTGAATATTAGAAAGGTTATTGAACACATATAATCATATAAGAAAGAGACGCGTATCCTTGAAGAAAGAAAAGATTCAAAATAGCTTTATTGTAATTACTCCCTTCCCGGTGTAAGATTACCTATCTCCTTAATCTTCTTTCTTGGCTTC
>JAQYWP010000637.1 GCA_029379285.1 Rhizonema sp. PD38 | reverse complement strand
CAATACTGCTCGGTTAAGCCCTTTTTGAGCATCATAGACAACGATATTGCAAGGGTTTCAGCCTACTTTATTTCCTTAACCGAGCAGTATTGGATTTTGTCTATTAACGTAATATTTTTTGATGTGATGTAGATTACAATTTTGTGTAACTTTCAACGGTTACTCCCGCTTCTAATTCCAGCGCTTTGATCAAGGCAGAGGCGTTTTCTTCTCCCCACCCTTGATTGACAGCTGTTTTGATGGTTTCGCGTACAAGAGCGGCAGCTGGCGTTGGAGAATTCAAATCTTGGGCAAGTCGAGCGATCAAATTGGCATCTTTCAGCATGTGTTTTAATGCGAAACTTGGTGTGAAGTCGCGTTCCACTAACGTCTTACCTATGCCGTCAAAAATCGGAGAGCGAAAATCTACTACATGCAGTACATCAAGAACGTCCTTCGGATTCAGTCCGGCTTTGGTTGCCAAAATCATCGCTTCCCCTAACGCTTCGATCTGGGTTGCCACGATTGAGTTTCCGATCAGTTTCATTGATGCCCCTTTACCAGAGTCACCCAGGTAATGTGTCGTTTCGCTTAACGGCTCTAAAATCGGTTTGACTTGCTCAAATACATCCCGCTTACCACCGACGACAATCCACAATCCTCCATTCTCAGATTCGTTTTTACTACCAAAAACAGGCGCATCAAGAAATTCAACCTGCTTTTCGGCATAAGCTGCGGCTTCTCGGCGGGAGGTGTCAGGATGAACCGTACTCATGTCAATCGCTATTTGTCCTGATCGCACGTTCGCTAAAATGCCATCTTGCCCAAAGACAACTTCTTCTACCACGTTGTCATTCGCAAGACAGTACATAATTATCTCAGCATTTTCAACCGCTTGTGCAGGTGTTTGAGCTTGTGTTGCACCTTTTTCAACTAAAGGCTTACAGGATTCTGGGCTGCGATTCCAAACCGTCACCTGACAGCCCGCTTTGAGCAAATTGGTTGCCATGCCACTGCCCATGATGCCAAGTCCTAAATATGCAATGCGTTTCATAATGATGTGTTACTTGAAGGAAGTTTATAGAGATATTTTTGGCACAAGATACTTGTTCGTACTCTCTCCTCACATCATCGAAGTTTTGAGGATAAATTCATCATCCAATCGACAGACTCACTCTTAAGTTCGTGAAAATTGATTATGCGTTCGTTAAAACCTTTATTAGAGATTACCCGAGTAAGTTCGTCCTACATCAAATCTCCTTGATACATACAGAGTAATGACCCCTCTATAGGATGATGTTCTCAACAATAGATGAAATCACGATTGATATGGACACCAAGACGTTGTGCTGTTGGTGCGGATTTAATCTATGACATTGAAAGGAAATTCCTTATGGATTTAAATATTAAGGATCTGCGAATTGTCAGCCCTGCATTCTCCCCCCTTGATCGTATCCCCAAACAGTACACTGGTGAGGGCGAAAATATTTCACCTCCATTAGAGTGGAGCGGACTGCCTGCGGGAACCCAACAACTAGCATTAATCTGCCATGATCCAGATGCACCTATTCCTCGCGGGTTCACACACTGGCTACTCTACGGCATTCCCCCAGCCGTCACTCAACTTGCTCCATCAGATGGCAGTAAGTTCATAGAAGGCATAAATAGTTCTGAAAAACTGGGGTATACTGGACCGATGCCACCAGAAGGACATGATCGCCACCACTACTATTTCTGGTTGTATGCTTTGGACACAGAACTCGATCTTAAACCAGGCTTGACTCACGAGCAACTTCTCGAAGCGATCGCCGATCATGTGATTGAGCAGGCGCGGCTCGTTGGAGTTTATGAGCGTTGACAGTCGTGTGTCTTTAGGAAGATACTGTCAACTACGTATACTGACTGCTTAGACAGTACAGCATAGGGCTGAAAGAGTCAGCTTTCATGCGTAAAAGAAACTTGCATCTATGTGTGTAAAGACTGTTGACCACAAATCAAAAATCCCCCATTACTTGCCTTGGTAATAGGGGAGATTCGATCGTGAGAAAAGCGATGAGGATATTTACTGGATAATGAATCCTTGGGGTCTGATTACATCTTCCAAATCTGCTTTCTGAAAGTTGGCCCCCTCTATATTCGTGTCAGTCAGATTCGCCTTCTCTAAATCTGCATCAAATAAATTTGCTCCCTGCAAGTTTGCTCCTATAATATTTGCCTTGCCCAAATCGGCTCCTTGTAGGTTTGCGGCTTGTAAGTTTGTTCCCTGTAAGTTTGCTCTCTCTAAGTCAGCATTTTGCAAGTTCGCATTTTCTAAAGAAGCTCCTTGTAGGTTTGCATCTTTCAACTTTGCTCCCATCAAGTTACACCCTACACATTCTTTAGTGTTCAGTAAACGTCTAACGTTTGCTGCTACAGATGTTATTGGCGGCGTAGTTGTAGATGGGGTGGTGGTTATGGATGGTATTTCTGTTTGAGCGTTGGCTACAGGTTGGTCAAACAGAGAAAATGTAGCTATAAGTACCACAAATGCTGTCGTTACAAGCCAGGTTGTTAATTTTCTTAAATTGTGCTTTTTCATTTAACTTAAGTGGCTTTGATTGAAACCACTAATAAAGTGCTTAATGTTCACTTTAGATAAGTTAGTGAATAAAATCAAACATTATTTTTATTCTAAGTCATAAATTAAAGTGATTAAAAGTCTTTTCTAATTACTTTTTAACTAACAATTACTGAATGCGATCACTTTTGGTGAATCTTTCATCTGGTGACTCAAACGACATCTGTTCGAGCATCCAATTAGACACTTCAGCAAAGACCCCTCTCAGTCTTTCCAATTACCTGAGGAGCGGATACTTATTCAAACAGTATCATATTTTCAACCACATGCATTTTTTTATCGCCTTATAGCGTGGACAAGTATCGTTGTATCGTTCAGCATAGCGATGACTTCTACTAGTGGTGCGTTTCATTAATTCTAAAGGGTGATAAAAGTTCGTAGTAAGCACTTTAGTGCTTAAAACTGAGCGATTTATCGCTCACTACAAACCCATCACAATTAATGAGACAGAGCACTAGTGGTCTATGTCAAAATGATACAGGAGGATGATAACCCCCGTGTTTCTAACCGGGGGTAGAAATCAGGCACGAGGGCGAAGTCTGCCGGACGGATTTATACGCCATGCTGTTTAAACCATGTCTTCAGACGTTGCCAACCATCAAGAGCATCTTTCTCACGGTAGGAAGGGCGATAATCGGCAAAAAAGGCGTGAGGTGCATCGGGGTAAACGATAATTTCTGATTTACTACTGCTCGATTTCAAGCGATCGCGCATTTGCTGCACTGAATTCTGGGGAATTCCGGTATCTTGACCCCCGTAGAGTCCAAGAATGGGGACTTTTAGTGTAGAGGCAATATCAATCGGATTTTTAGGCATGAGTTCAGTGGTATTACCCACTAAGCGACCATACCAAGCTACACCTGCTTTAACTTTAGGATTGTGTCCAGCATATAACCAAGTAATACGACCCCCCCAGCAGAAGCCTGTAATCCCTAATTTATTAGCATTACCCATAGCTGATTTCACACCCCAATCGACTGTGGCATCAAGATCGGATAGCACTTGAGCATCTGGTACTTTGTCTACGATTGGGCGAATTTCTTCAATACTGGTTAACTTTGAGACATCGCCCTGACGCACGAATAATTCTGGAGCGATCGCCAGATACCCCAATTTAGCAAAGCGACGGCAGATATCCTGAATGTGTTCGTGTACACCAAATATTTCATGGATAACCACAATGATGGAAAAATTTCCACTTCTTTCTGGCATCGCTCTATAAGCGGGAATTTCGCCATCTTGGACGGGAATTTTCACCGCACCTGCAACCAATCCTTTGGTATCAGTAGTGATGACTTTGGCTGATACGGGTTGCACTGCCAGAGCGAAACCTGTCGCAAGGGTAGCTGTTGCGATAAATTGGCGGCGCGTTACTTCTTTCATTTCCCTATCCTTGAGGAGACAGAATTTTCCTAAATAAGAATTAGTATAACGTATTACAGAAATAGCTTTTTTAGATTATCTAACAATTAGTTATACATAATTTTTACATGATAGCTTTTCTAAAGCGCATAATTAATTTTCACGAACTTAGTCTATTGAAGGTGGCTCATGGAGTGCCCTTGATGCAGTGACAAAGAAAATTATCTGGTAGACAACAGATCTAACAGGTGAAAGGAATATGGCTCCAATGACAGTAGCGAATAAAGTGGTGTATGCTGGCTCGATCACATCTGCAACCGATAAGAATAACATGTATGCATTATATGCAAAAACTGGTAAGATTCTGTGGAATTTTAAAGGTGGGGGATTAATTGTTGCAAGTGCCGCAGTGGTTGATAGTACAGTATACTCGGGTTCCGGCTACACCCACGTCCCAGGCGAGTTTCAGTCTAATGATAAATTTTACGCATTCACAGTAGAGGAAGCAATCGTTTTTATCTGTTGATGCGGTGCGATGCCAAAGGCAACGGCTGCCATCCGTATCGCCCTATCGCCTATATCACCCCGCTTCGTTTTCCGCTCTTGCCCCCACTCTCACCGGAGCAACTCACTTTGGAGTTATCTCATGAAAAAACTCGCCCCTCATAGTTATTGTGATAGATTACGCTGAGCCAAAGAAAGGATTGTTTAACATACAATCTTTTTTGTCTATATCTTAATCTAATTGTTAGCAAAATATATTGTTGTCTTTTTCTAACTGCCAATCTATACCAGCCTTATTTGATAGGTTAATATATAGTTTCGGCTATTAAAGGTTGAGAGTCAGTTATTAACAGTCTATAGTTTTAACTCAATATTTACGAACGCTTTGTCTAACATTATCTTGTAGTGTGTATAGACTGATATCTGTGCTATTATATTCACTCAGTCAAAAGTATATACAGACATGAAAATACTTATCGTAGAAGATGATGATCGCATTTCTCAACCCTTAGCCGAAGATTTAAAACACGAGCAGCATCATGTTGTCGATGTCGCTTCTGATGGCATTGAGGGTTGGGAATATGCCTGTTCTACCGAATATGAGCTAATTTTATTAGATTTAATGCTTCCCAAATTAGATGGAATAACATTGTGTAAGCGTTTGCGTTCTGCTCAATGTAGTGCTTTAATTTTAATGCTGTCAGCGTTAGATTCAACCTCAGATAAAGTTGTTGGACTAGATGCTGGTGCTGATGATTATTTAGTAAAGCCATTTGAGCTTGAAGAATTAGCTGCAAGAATTAGAGCTTTATCTCGGAGAAGTTCAGAAATAAAGCAAGTCATATTAAGCAACGGAGATTTACAAATCAACCCGAGTAACTGTACAGTGAATTATGCAGGCAGAGAAGTTTCACTAACACCTAAAGAATATATGATTTTAGAATGTTTCTTGAAACATAAAAATCATGTTCTTAATCGTTCACAAATTTTAGAAAAGCTGTGGAGTTCTGATAATTTTTCTGGTGAAGAAACAATCAAAACTCATATCACTAATATCC
>JAQYWP010000065.1 GCA_029379285.1 Rhizonema sp. PD38 | reverse complement strand
CCTTTAAAGGATGATTATTTTACTATCATTATCAAAAATTTGTTACGTTTAATCATCAATTCATCCTCATAACCCACGCTAAGGAGAAAATACAGAGTGAAGGGTCGGCAAACAACCGTCACAATTTTGATGGCTGATGATGATGATGACGACTGTATGTTGGCTCGTGAGGCGTTAATCGAAAGTCGATTGGCAAACGAGTTACATATTGTTAACGATGGTGAAGAGTTAATGGATTATCTCTATCATCGTGGTCAATATACTCTGGAAAGTCATTCACCGCGACCAGGGTTGATTTTGCTAGATTTAAATATGCCTAAAAAAGACGGTCGTGAGGCGCTCAGAGAGATTAAAGCCGATCCTTATCTTAGGAACATTCCAATTGTGGTCCTCACAACCTCTAAGGCAGAGGAAGATATTTATCGTTCTTATGATTTGGGTGCAAACTCCTTCATCATCAAGCCAGTGACTTTTGCAGCATTAGTTGAGGTGATGAAGACAATAGGAAAATATTGGTTTGAAATTGTGGAACTGCCTTTATTATAAGCAATGGGAGACAGAAATGGATAACAGCCCCATTAAAGTTCTTCTAGTAGATGATGATGAAGATGACTATATCTTAACTCGCGATTGGTTCAATGAATTTCAGGTTGCCAGTTGCGAGTTAGAATGGATAGGCAATTATCAAGCAGCAAGCAATGCAATTGCATCTCACCAACACGATATTTATCTTGTTGATTATCGTTTGGGTGCGCGAAGTGGATTGGAACTCTTGCGCGAAGCAGTTGCCAATGGCTGCTCTTCTCCAATCATTTTACTTACAGGTAAAGGAGATTGGGAAATAGATATTGAAGCAATGAAGGCGGGAGCCGCAGACTATTTGGAAAAAAGTCAGTTAACTGCTCCTTTGTTAGAACGTTCGGTTCGCTACGCCATTGAACGTAAACGAGCAGAACAAAAAATCCGCGAACAAGCAGCACTACTCGATGTTGCAACCGACGCTATTTTTGTACACAATTTTGAGAATATTATTTTATTTTGGAACAAAGCTGCTGAGCGTTTGTACGGTTGGCAGGCAGAAGATGCGATCGGTAAAAAGATATCAGAACTTTGGGATGAAAAAAATAGACCACAATTGTTAGAAGCACTCAAGAGTTTAGTGCAAAATGGCTCTTGGGAGGCAGAACTGTATCAAAGGACAAAATCAGGCAAAGACATCATCGTTGAAAGCCGTTGGACACTGGTACGAGATTTTGATAAAAAAGGACAATCAATTCTCATTGTTAACACTGATATTACGCAAAAAAAAGAACTAGAAGCACAATTTTTACGTGCCCAACGTTTGGAGAGTATTGGTACTTTAGCAAGCGGAATCGCCCACGATCTCAACAACGTTCTTGCACCAATTTTGATGACAGCCCAACTTTTAGAGTCACAACTGCAAGATGCTCGGAGTCAGCGGCTCCTTTCGATATTAATTGCTAATACGAAACGTGGAGCGAATTTAGTCAAGCAAGTGCTGTCTTTTACTCGAGGCATTGAAGGCGATCGCTTTCTGTTGCAATTAAAGCATTTACTGAAAGAAATTCAGCAAGTGGTTCAAGAAACATTTCCCAAATCTATTGAAGTTTCTACCCACATATCACCAAACCTTCTGATAGTCCGTGGTGACGCTACCCAATTGCATCAGGTATTAATGAATTTATGTGTCAATGCTCGTGATGCAATGCTTGAAGGCGGGACTTTAACGATCTCTGCCGAAAATTTTGTGATAGACGAAAATTATGCCAGGATGAATCTTGAGGCAACTATTGGTCCTTATATTGTGATTACTGTTGCTGATACCGGAGTTGGTATTCCGCCTCAAATATTAGAGCGCATATTTGAGCCATTTTTCACCACTAAAGAACTTGGCAAAGGAACTGGGCTTGGACTTTCTACTGTACTTGGCATTATCAAAAGTCATAACGGTTTTATCAACGTATCAAGTCAGGTAGAAAAAGGCAGTGAATTTAAAGTGTTTCTACCTGCACAAGAAGTAACAGATGCTCTCGAAGAGCCAGAACAGGAGTTGCCTTTCGGCGAGGGAGAATTAATTTTAGTTGTGGATGATGAAGATTCTATTCGAGATATTACGAAAACATCTCTGGAGAACTATAACTACAGAGCAATAACTGCGAACGATGGTATTGAGGCGATCGCCCTTTATGTTGAATATCGAGATAAAATAGCTATTGTATTGACAGATATGCTCATGCCTTCCATGGATGGGTTAACAACTATCCGCACATTACAAAAAATTAATCCCGCAGTTAAGATTATCGCCATCAGCGGATTAGCTTCAAGCGACAAGGTTAATGAAGCAACAGGCATAGGTGTCAAAGCCTTTTTACCCAAACCCTTTACAGCAAAGCAATTATTGCAAACCATTAGCGTTGTCAAAAGTTCAAAATAGAATGATGAGGCTAAGATTCTCGACTTCTTTAAGAAGTCGGGATCTTCAATCTATGAGCAGTCAAAAAAGTAAGTATGAACAACAAAAAATCAGAAATTTTAGCTACCAACGAAGCTTTTTATCGAGCTTTTGAAAAGAAAGATATAGAGGCAATGGACACCGTATGGTCTCAAGGAAT
Organism: Rhizonema sp. PD38; assembly: GCA_029379285.1. Taxonomy (GTDB): domain Bacteria; phylum Cyanobacteriota; class Cyanobacteriia; order Cyanobacteriales; family Nostocaceae; genus Rhizonema. The sequence continues at coordinate 12,867 of JAQYWP010000065.1, read as the reverse complement.
CGGTAGCCTTTGTATTCACCCTGGATGGAAGCTACTGAAAGGTTGGAAGGAAATTCGTAACTCCTGGGTGAGGATTTTTCAAAATACTGCTTACATAGAAATTAACACAGATATAATGACTATAGAAGTTCGCGATCAGATTGCTTACATTGTACTTGTTGAAAATGTGCTTCAAGTTATAAACGGCAGAAGAATCGAAGCACAATCAATGGCTACAAACGTGTTTGAGCTTCTAGGTGGTAAATGGTACTTAGTTCATCATCATGCCAGCCCAATCGCACAGTAAGTATACCTCCCTCAATTGTTGTAGGTAATACAAATGGTTTTGACTGCCCAGCAATTAGAAGCAATGATGCCTGACGCGAGTCAGATAATGAGTGATGAGCCAGAAATGGAAAGTTCTTTACATTATATGCAACTCCTGCTGCTCGTCACATGTTTAGAATGGCTGTGGCGAGACAGAAATGATTACTTCATTGGTGCTAATCTGACCATTTACTTTAGTCGTCAACAACTGCGAAATCGTGACTTTCGTGGCCTGGATTTTTTCTTAGTTAAACAGACTCAAAAGCGTCCTCGTAACGCTTGGGTAGTTTGGGAAGAAGATGGCAAATACCCAAATTTAATTATCGAATTGCTGTCTACTACCACAGCAGAGACAGACCGAAGTTTGAAAAAAAACCTGTATCAAGATGGCTTCCATACACCAGAATATTTCTGGTTTTCTCCAGAAACACTCGCATTTGCTGGATTTCGGTTAGCAGGAAGTCAATATCAAGAGATTTTACCCAACGAAATGGGCTGGCGCTGGAGCGAGGAGTTAGGCTTGTATTTAGGTGTGGAATCAGGTATAATGCGCTACTTTACTGCAAAAGGTAAAAAAGTACCGACACCAGAGGAAGCTGCACTGGAAGCACAGCAAAGTTTACAAGAGGTACAATTAGAACGAGAACAGGAACGCCAACGGGCTGAAAGATTAGCAGAAAAACTGCGATCGCTTGGTATGGATGTAGAGTAGAGATGCGATCTGTCGCATCTAACCGAGCCTTTCTCTTTATGTCTCTCACATTCCGTACCCAGAACTGTTACACCGCAATTAAACGGATCTATTTAGTACATAATAACTATCTGTTAACAAAATTTATTACAGCTAAAATAGATTGAGCGAAGAGCCGAATCTGCTTACTAGTGCGATAATTAACTTTTAATTGCCTTTAGTGTCCTCTAATACCATTTCACTTTAATTATTGTCAGAGCGATAGCATGAAGGAACATAGAGGGTGCAATATAGCTGCCTATCACCAAATCGATTGGAGGTTTAAGGTAAAATTCGGCAACACATCTTCTCCAAATAAAGTCATTGGAGATTCTAAAACCTCTTTTTGCTGTCCTCGTCTGTAAATTTCGACTTGTCGCTCTTTCCGATTAATCAACCATCCTAAACGAATACCATTATCTAGATATTCCTGCATTTTTTCTTGTAGGGGCTTTAAAGCATCGCTTGGAGAACGCAATTCAATCACAAAATCGGGGCAAATTGGGGGGAATTCCTTCTGTTGTTTTGGAGTAAGACTATTCCATTTTTCTAGTGTAATCCAAGCAGCATCGGGGGAACGGTCTGCACCATTAGGAAGCTTAAAACAAGTAGAGGAGTCAAAACCAATACCAGTTCCATCAGCATCAGCCCAGTTAGCTAATTGCTGAATCAGCTTAAAGTTACGGTTTCCAGTTTCTCCCCCTGTTGGAGGCATAATATTTAATTCTCCTTTGGCAGTTCGTTCAAACTTCAACTCGCGATTATTCAAACAAAGCTGATAAAATTGCTCGTCTGTGAGATGAACCGTATCTAAATTTAAAGTCAAAGGACTTTTTACCATACTGTCAACCGTAATAGCGTACGCTCCTCTATTTTTATTGATTTGAAAAAGTATAGTTGTTATTATAGCTTTCGTTCCTTGACAGGTTGAGCGGGATTCCCAGCATAAATTGTCATTGGCTTTAAGGAATGCCCAGCAACTCCACCAAGTGTGAGTACTGCTCCCCGTCCTACAGTTACTCCAGGACCAATGACTGACTTTGCCGCAATCCAACTGCTTTCTTGAATGTGTATTGGCGCAGAAGTTAGCTGAAAGTGAGGATGATTCCAGTTGTGATTTCCGGTGCAAAGGTAGATTCCCTGAGACAAACAAACATGACTTTCGATAGTGATCGGGGCAATATTGTCCAGCCAAGCATCTTCACCAATCCAAACGCAGTCACCTACTGTCAGTCGCCAGGGAAACTTCACCCTGATCCCAGGTTTAATCCGGACACCTTGACCAATTTTTGCCCCAAATAAGCGGAGTATTCCTACCTTGAAAGTTGACATAGGAAGCCAATAGCTTTGTACCAAAGTTGTCCCAACAAAATACCATAGAAGTTGTTTCCAGTAAGGAGCACCAGGCGTATAAGTACCAAGGGTGTAGTTATCTAAACGCATAGGATAAGCAAGCAACACGAGGATTGAAACTGGCTCCAGTGCGACCTGTCACAATCCAGAGAATGGAGCGACCACTATCGCGTAGGATATGAAGCAAAGATTCTTGAGATTTGTTAGAAGGGATAGAAATTGGGGTAAAGGTAATGCCTTGACTGCCAAGGACAAGAGTAGCTATTGCTTTCGCTCTTGGCATATGGAAGTCAGAGGTAATCAAGTAAAGGTGCTGAATGTTCTGGCTTTTGAACTCTTCCACAAGAGAAGTGAAGTTGGTAACAGTATCAATAGCACGGTAGTCAAGGTGGATAAGTCTATTGGGAATACCAGCAGTACGGAAAATCTCACGGGCTTTGTTGTCGGGAATACCAGAAGAAACCCAGATGTCTAGAGAGGGGTAAGCTGAAGCAAATTGAGCCGTAAACTCTTCCCGATCTTGACCGCCTCCAAGGGTAAAAATGGCTTGGGGTTGGGGGGCTTGATAAGATGCGATAAATAGTCGAACTGGAATAATGCTTATCAGCAGGATCGTGAGAAAACCTACTAAGGTAAGAATTGAGTGTCTTTTAAGTACATGATCAAATCGCAGCAACATAATTACTAATTTACTGATACTGGATCAATCAGGCGATCGCGTACAAAATCGAGGGCAGAGTTTGCGATCGCTAAGACATTATTACCTTGCTGCCCATCAAGTGTAATCGCATGAAGCTGGTTGCTGTCAGCATCGTATCTATATAGTCCATAGCCATAATCTTGGAGTAAATCTACAACATCTTGTTTCTGATGACCAAAGTTATTCACAGCATCATTGATTTCTAAAATCCAAACATAAGGACGCTGTTGTTTTAGCAGGTAAGTAGCGCCTTTTATCGCTAATATTTCTGCTCCTTCAATATCCATCTTGGCTAAAGTGAGATTAGCAAGCGACTGATTTTTGAGTAGATTATCAAGTGTATCAGTTGGAACTGTAATTGTGTTCTCAGTAGCAGTTAAGGTAATAAATGGCATGGAATCTCTCTCAGCAAGATTAAGGGAGGTAATACCGATTAGGTCAGAAACTGCAACAGCATATGGTTTAACCTGCTCAAATTGGTTAATTTTTAAGTTTTCTTCTAGGCGAGTAAAGTTTTTAGGTAGTGCTTCAAAGCTGTAAATTGAACCATGTTTAATTTTAGATGCTGCAATAAGAGTGTAAACCCCAACGTTAGCCCCAATGTCAATAAATGAATCTTCATCTCTTAGATATTGCAGTAAGAAATTCATTTCATCGTATTCATACAGACCACAATAGAGTATAGCCGCTGCTGAATGACTGTCGGGATAACAGCGAATTTTCACGTCTGGTAGTAGTTGAATATCAAGAGAGTGTTGAAATAATCGTTTATATAACTGCCAACTTATAAATCTGATAATTGATTGGAACCTTTGCTTTTTACAGTTTGGATGTGACCAAATATATTTGATAGTTCCTTGAGCAAGTTGATTTTGCACGCGGATAACTCCTGTCAAATCTTAAATATCTTTTTTATATAGTTTTTCATATTCAATCAAACGAATAGACAGAAGAATTTCTGCCAAGACTCGCTGAAATGCATAGTACCAACCATGCCAACCATCAAAGATACCACCTTTCAAGATCAGGCAGTAGAACGGGATGATGAAAGGAGCTAAGACTTTTTGCTTGCGAATGCGATCGCCTAAACTTAATTCACTTGAATGAGTCTCTAGTAACTTTATTACCTCACAAACCATATAGCGATCTTGCGCCCACAGCCAACGACTTAGAGGCTTACGGTCATCGTGGTAGATATAGGTGGAAAGATTACCGGACTGCCCTTTCATGTGTAGAAGTTGAGTATGACCATCATCTATGTATGTGGCTTTGGCTTTTCTAAAGAGTACCTGACGGGCTGGTAGCAAAGAGCCATGTAGCGGTTTACCAAAGATGCAGTATTTAAAACGAACAAAGTAGCCATCTATAGAGGAGTTCAAAGGTAAAGTTTGCATCTCCTTAATAAGTTCGTCTGTAAGAGTATAGTCTGCGTCTAGAGAAAGTACCCACTCTGATATGACTTGCTCTAAACCGTAATTCCATTGTATTGTATGGGTATCAAATTTACGCTGGAATATTTGAACTTGTGAATATGACTTCAAAATTTCTAGAGTTTGATCGGTACTGTAACTGTCAATGACAACGATTCTATTTGCCCAGAAAAGACGCTGGAGAGTATGTGCAATGTTAGGTGCTTCATTGTATGTGAGTATAAGTGGTGTAATATTTTCTATCATTGGGCAAGAATTAGATGACAATTTTGTTCACTCAGCAACAGACGCAGAGCATAACATTGACTTCCAAAGGTATGGAAATCTAGCTGCAAATTTGAATTTAAGGTCTGTATAACCTTCTGTCTCTAATAGATTTGTCAGAGTTTTAACAGAGAAAAATTTGATATGACCTCCATCCCACGAAACTGTAAAGTGATCATCCATTTTTCCGGACAAGGCAAGTAAAAGGTTTTTGAAATAGCCATGATAAGGTGTAGTAATTATTAAAATTCCTCCGGAATTTAAGCATTTTGATGCTAATATCATTAATTCCTTGGGATAAAGTAGATGCTCAATGACTTCGACTGCTATGACAACATCAAAAGCATTTATGAGTTCAGCCTTGGGTACGTCGTAAATGCTAGCCTGGATAAACCGACAGTCTGGAAATTTTTGACGAGCCATTGCGATGCCTGAAGCAGACTCCTCAACACCAACAACTTGATAGCCTTGTTGAGCAATAAGGCTACTAAGGCTACCATTACCACAACCTAAATCGAGAACTCGGAGCTTACCCTTACCAGATTTAGCTTTTTCTGACAGCATTGATAGTAGTGGCTCTGTCAAATATGAATAAGTATGACTCAAAGCACTATCTTCATATTGATACTCGTATTCGGCTGACTTTATGGATATTTGTGATGTCATAAATTGAATCTTTCTACTGTATGTAACAAACTGGTTTTGTATTGATAATTTGGCTGTAGATGTTGCTGAGATTGCTTGCAACTTTATCCCACGTATAACGTTGAGAAATTAGTTGACGAGCGCGATCGCCCATCCTATGAGCTTCTTGGGGATGCTCTAAAGCCTGCTGTAGTGAAGATGCGATCGCACTGACATCAAGTTTTGCAACATAGCCGAGGTGTTGCTGCTCAACTAAATCAGCTAGAGCAACACCAGGAGTCACTAGAACAGGAAGACCTACAGCGAGAGCTTCTAAGACTGCTAAGCCAAAGTTTTCTGAATGGGAAGTTAAAGTAAATAGATTTGCTCCCTGCATTAATAGATCCTTAAGTTCTCCTTTGACAAATCCGAGAAGATGGGTGTTCTCGCGAATACTATGATCAATTAAAAGAGATTCAATTTCACTTTCGTATTCTTTTGAACCACTGCCTGCGATCGCAAAAGTGAATTGGTAATTGGTGAGTTTTCCTAGTGCTGGAATCAGGTAATCTAGACCTTTCTTAGGATGCAGGCGAGATAAAAATAAGATAATGGGTTCATCTGCTGGAAGATTGAGGTATTGCCGCAGACGTTGATGTGCATTCTTTATAGTAGGAGGGATACAAAGACCGTGAGGCAAGATAAAGCTTGGGGTATTCAGACTTAACTGGGAAACTTCTTGCTGTTCTTGTTGGGAAGTGAAGTGAATTGCCCGACTGTGGTTGAGATTGGCTTGTTCTATAACTTTGAGATAGATTTGCTTTTTACGAACGCTTTGCTGAAGTGACCAATTGCACAATTGTCCCAAGGGGCGAACTACGTAAGGAACTTGCTTTTGGCGAGCGATCGCCATCGCGACTGTAGAAGGATAGGAAAAAATGGCGTGTACGTGTATCAAATCGTACTTATAAACACTCTGCCACAGCCAAGTCGTTAATTGGCTGGAGAAAGCAAACTCGCGTAAGGCTTGGAAGCTAGGAGAGAAGCGGGGAAAGAACCAGACGGGAACTTGTTGATACTCTATGCATTGTCCAAGAGGTACATCAAGTAGATTGGGTCCGTTATCGTTTGTCGTCGCAATTTCAGCATCAATACCTTGATTTCGTAGTGCTTTGACCATTTCTATGACCGCAAGGCTTGGACCACCGCGTACTTGAGCAACAGAGGGAATCACATGAAGAACTTTCATACTGCAACCTGCTCCCACCAGTATTTGAGAATTGCTAAACTCCAGCGACGATACCAGGGCTTAAGTGGTATATTCTGTAGAATATTCACATTGCTAAAGTATTCACGCCATTCACCTGCCATCCACTCCTCAAACGGGAAGGAAAAACCTCGTTTGGGACGGTTGACAACCCATTCAGGTAACTCTGAAACGGCTGCAATCAACAATTGTTTTCCCGCAGCTAAACGGATATTGCTAGGAATTGATGCGACCGTTTCTAGTAAAGTGCGATCAACTAGAGGAACTCGGAGTTCCAGCCCCCAAGCCATACTCATAACATCGCTGTCTCGCAATAACTGATTACGCATATAGCCACTCAATTCTAGAAAGCTCACTTCATCTTCTAAAGACAGAGTTTGTCCTTGACAATTTGAGATCAAACTATGGTCAGTCGGTAGAGATTTATCTGGGAGGTATTGATGGGTAATTGCACAAGCTTCTGTGTGGGAGAAAATTCCTCGAAAACTGAGATGGGCCGCTGCTGAAGAGGGGGTTTGCTGTAGGAAATCACCCAAGCGCTTCATTTTAGATGATGTTCCCCAATGTGCCAATCCCATGCCTACGCTACTAGAGAGAGGAATTGTTTGCAGTCGCTTACCCCATGTCACCATTTGCGGAATTTTCCGAAATGAATTATATCCACCAAACATCTCATCTCCACCCAGTCCGGAGAGTACCACTTTAGTGCCGTTTTCATGAGCAACCTGAGAGACACAAAAAGTATTAAAGCCATCGACACTGGGTTGGTCAATCGCTTCGAGAAATAGTGGTAATAGTTTTTTAGCTGATGATGCAGTTAATTTGTATTCGGTATGCTTTGCACCAAACTCCTTTGCCACTTGCTGGGCAATTTCTCCTTCATTCCACTCTTGTTCTTCAAAAGCTATGGAGTAGGTACATAACTGTTCTTTTTGAGTGTGACTGGCAAGGGCTAGAACCGCTGTTGAGTCAATCCCACCACTGAGAAAAATACCTACAGGCACATCACTGACGAAGTGATGTTGAATAGAATCAACCAAAGCTTCTCGAACTTTTTTTTGAGCTTCTAATAGTGAAATAGTTGCAGGAGTAAAGTTGATTTGCCAGTACTGCTTTTTTGATACTCTACCGCGTTGCCAATGTAGCCAATGACCGGCAGCTAGACAATGGATACCTTCAACTAAGGTGTATGGTTCTGGAACTGAACCAGTAGTCAAATAGCCGTATAACCCTTCGATACTCATGTTAACAGCAGGTAAACTGGAGGCTAAAATGGCTCTTAGTTCTGAAGCAAAGATAATGGTTGAACCGGATTGCCAGTAATACAGAGGTTTAATTCCTAGAGGGTCGCGAGCTAAAAAACAAGTTTTCTCAAAGTCATCCCAAATAGCAAAGGCAAACATCCCGCGTAAATGCTCGACGCAGTTAGAACCCTCTCTTTGGTAAAGTTTGAGGATGACTTCTGTATCTGTTTTTGAATGAAATTCCTCTCCTTGGGATATCAGATGGCGGCGCAGTTGTTGAAAGTTATAAATCTCACCATTGAAGGTAATCCAGTATCTCTCGTCAGGAGTAGACATTGGTTGGTGTCCAGTAGGGCTAAGGTCAAGAATTGCCAGACGAGTATGGGCGAGGGCTGCTTGTCTATCACTTGAAATATAAATACCTGAATCATCAGGACCACGGTGTTGCAGCGCTGTTTGCATCTGCCGAATGATCGTTTCCAAGGCATCGTGATACTGATGGACTGTGAGAATTCCTGCAATGCCACACATCTTTAAAACGAACTCCTTTTCGTCGGGTGGAAATACTGATCGAAATGGCTCGCAAGAGTTTGTTGGAAACGCTCAAACCCAAATTTATCAATGACCTTACGACGTAAAGCTTCAGGTTGATACATTAAAGTCTTGGGATAAATATATTGTATTATTTTAACAACTACTTCAGTAATTTCACTAAGATTGTCAGGATTTACCAGTGCGCCTAATTCACCATGACATAGAGCATCAATTGCTCCATCCTGGTTGCCTGCTAAAACAGGTTTGCCACATGCTAATGCTTCTAAATAGACAATGCCAAATCCTTCGCATTTGCTTGGCATAGCAAAAACATCGCAGAGATTGTAATAATCACACAGTTGTTCATCAGGCACAAACCCTGCTAAAGTAACAGAATTTTGCACTCCAAGTTGTTTGATAAGTTGCTCAATTCTGACTTGATCGTCTCCTTGACCAACAATGATGTAGTGAACATGAGGAATTGAGCAGCAAATTTGAGGAAGTGTTCTCAAAATCTGATCGTATCCCTTGTATCGTTCGGCTACAGCTAACCGGGAAACAGTTAGTATAATTGGCTGTTGTGGTTTTAAGTTATATTTCTCCAGCAAATAGGTAGGTTTTGGTGCTGGTTTAAAGCGACTTGGATCGAATGTGTTGGGTAAGAGGGAGACTTTACTGGGGTCAAGGTTTTGTTCTTTTAGCAGGCGATCGCGAGTGTAACTGCTGACAGCCAGAATTAGATCAGCATGCTGTAAAGCAATTTTGATCGCGGCGCTTTTAATATCCCAAGCTTCTATACCGTGAGCAACTGTCCAATAAGGAATGCCAGTCATACGTTTCAGCTTATAAGCAGCAACAGTGAAATTTAAGTGAGTTGCAATGATCAGGTCTGGGCGTTGTTGAAGACATTTACTAATAATTTTGGCAGCAAAGATAGGCGTGCGAATTTTTAATGGATAAGTTCCAGCAAAGTGGAATTGAGTCTCAGGTAAATAAGTAATTTCAGGTATAGCCCGAACGTCATGTTTGATAAAAACGTCATACCGACCTTGATAGTAGAGACTTTGTAAAGCTTGTAAGAAAAAAGCTGAATAGACTTGTATACCACCCTTAAATCCAAACAGGTTAGGAAACCAAAGATGAAACTGTAATGAATCGAGATGGCTTGGCATAGTCGTTGGTTAATATTTTGAGATATATTCTAGGGCTTGGTAAAGTCCTTGAGTTGCTTGAGTATAACTATACTGAGATATAATATTTCGGCTGTTCTCTCCCCATTGCTGCAAGCGTTGTCGATCTGAGAGTGCCTCCTGCAAACTACGGGCAAGGTTGGGTACATCACCAGCAGTGAAAATCAGGCCATTTTGATAGGGACGAACAAGATCTTGAGTACATCCCACATGGGTACTAGTTATGACTGGGCGAGCTAGACACATCGCTTCGTTAATAACAAGTCCCCAAGTTTCGCAGATTCCATAGCTGGGTAGTACTACTAAGTCTGCAACTGCGTATGTACGTGGCATCAAAGTTTGGTTTTGGAAAGGCGCAAAGTAAATATTTCTCTGCCCTGTGGCTTCTGATTTCAGATCATGTTCCAAGGAGCCAGATCCTACAAATAACAGAGATACCTGAGATAGTTTTGCCTGCAAAAAGGCGCGGAGTAAATCTAGAGGTCGTTTTTTCACTTCCAATTTACCTGCAAATAAAATGACTGCATCGGTTTCAGGAATGCCCAATTCTTTTTTCCAAGCAACTGCTTGCTCTTTGGCAGTTTGGGCTTGTGTAAAGAAGCGATCATTATCTACAGCATGGGGAGAGAAAAATAGATGGTTGGTAACAACGCCATGATATTGGAAGTAATTGTAGTTTGCCTTACCGACATAAAGACAGGCGGCAAAACGCTGGTAAATGAGAGAGATAAATTGCCGACGCGCCCATGCTTTCAGTCCGGTAGGAGGTAACAATCGATGGGAATCTCCTCGAAATAACAAGGGGACTTGTTGGCGAGTATTCCAATGAAAGAGAAAGTGGTAGAGGCTTGCATAGTTATAACTCATTAACAAAACTGCTTCAGGTTTATAGGCTTTGACTTGCGATATCAAAGAAGGATTTTGTAAGCCCCAAAAGTGATGAGTTCCTGGATGAGAACTGATATTGGGAACAAACTCATAATCGTAGCCTGTGAGGAGTGGAATATCCCACTGTAAAGATTTTTGAAACCCCACATCAATTTGCTGAGTGACACCAAAATCCCAAAGATAAAACACCTTGACAGCAAAATCTTTACTACTAGCTAAATATCGAAACCAAGGGGCGTAGTATTGAATAGGATGGGACGTAATGATAGCCAGTTTTTTCATAGCAACACTGAATTTATGCTCTATTCATAAAAACTGGAATTGATGTGTGATAAGATTTCATCAAAAATACCATCATGCCACCAAGCACCATGCTAGATTGAAATAAAGCTGCGACATAGACTCCAGCCGTCCATTCAGTTTGAAAAGCGAAGGTCATCATCAGTACGGCAAACAGAGAACGATCTGAAAGAATTGGTGTATTCAGGCTCCAACGAGTTGATTGTCCATAGGCTACACCTAAAATAATGGCAAGTCCAGCACAGCCAACTAGATCGAAATTGGCATAGGACTCAGCTAGTAATCCCCAACCAATGGTCGTTGTCAGAGTGTTTTCACGGGTTTGCAAGCCATAGTGAATATTCAAAATATAAGTACCTTCATGACTGCGAATCTTATTAGAATTGAAGAGTCGTGGAATAAGTAGCTGGGGTAGAATAGCATACGTCTCTCCGTTGAGTAAAGGAATCTGATCAGGGCTTTTATCTTGTGCTAAAAGCAGAAGATGAATAACGCTAGAACGCTCTAAAAATGATTGTTTTTGTTCTGACTTTGGTAAATTATCTTTGTCTTTATTAAAGTCATTCAATGTGTAACCTATCCATTCGCCAAACCATGCTGGATACTCCCAAGGTTGAACATAGGTGCCTTGTCCGCTCACCCAGTGTTTGGCTCGCATTTCTCCTTTACCTAGGTGTAGCAGTGACAGGCAAAGCAAAACAATCAGGATCGTAAATACAGGAATTTTTTGCCGACCAATAATAAAGGCGATTGTGGTTATCAGAAACGTAGATGCTACACCTACAAGAAGTAGTCCCACTGCATTTGTAAGCATGTAGGCAACTAACAAAAGTAGAAATAAATTAGATTGCCCTTTGGTTAGTTCTTGAGTACCTAACTTGTAAGAAAGTACAAACGTAGCGAGATCTGTTGATCCCAGAATTGCGCCACGAATAAGGGAAAATAGACCTCCATCAAGAAAAAACCACCCGCCACTGAAATACATATTAAATAAAATGCCAGCAGCTATAACCCATAAAAAAAATGCACCACTCTTGTAACTACCCAGGGCACGATAAGACTTGGGAGGCAAAGGAGCAGATTTAACAAATTGGAACCAGATTAACGTTCCAAGTAATAGAAAACCTGTAACTGTACAACTAGCGTAGAGTTGACTGGCAATTGAGAAAGTAATTATCTTGGGATGGTTATCTACTAAAGGTAAGGCATGAGTCCAAATAAAGGTTATGGCAAAAAGCGGAAAAATCGGCATTCCCTGTGCTTGACCAGAACACCACAGGTAGCTGGGTAAGAAAGCTGCTGTAGTAATTAAAATAGCTCCAAAATTACTGACTAAAGAATTAGTTCCAGACCAGTATAGTTCAAACAAAAATAATCCTATAGCAATTATCCAAAATACCCTAAGTAGTCGCTTTTTTTGTTGTACAAATGGAGCTAAGAAGGCTAACGGCTGGGGTGTAACTTCTGAGTTGCTCAAGAAACTGACCTCTCCTGGTAACCTTGAATAATGTGTATGTAAAATTCATGAATTATCTCAATAAAATAAGACTAACGCTAATTTTAGTCTGCATTCAATCGTAATTTTACTGAAAACTTTGCTTGAATTTACTAAAGTTATAAAAATACCAGTAAATACACGGTGTTCTGTATTGCGTCAACGCTTGGTGCTCGCTTGATTCAATAACAATTAATCTCGCTTAACAAGAGTGTCAGGCCGCCAAGGGCGGCAAGGCAGCTATGTAATCCCCATAACGCTCATTCAGGGGCTTGAAGTATGGACGTAGTATTCCGAAGCGCTACGCGTCTCGAAATACATATTTCCAAAGTTCCATAAATAAATTCAGGGGCTTGAAACCCTCTGGCTGCGGGCTTTTAAAAAATTTCTTACCTTCTGCCTTCAGCATAGCTGCCCTCTGCCTTTCTTCGGTCATATCATGTCCGTAAACTCACCCATGCGGAAAAGAATTCCACCCCCAACCCTTCCCCTCACAGGTGTAGGTTTTTTACAATTGGGTGTTGGCAAGACTTGGAGGAGAA
>JAQYWP010000636.1 GCA_029379285.1 Rhizonema sp. PD38 | reverse complement strand
ATGAAACAGTAGTATAATACAACGGTAAATCAATCAAAAAAATAGTAAATTAAAGTCAGTAGTTTAAGCTAAAAGACTTCTAAAAACTTTGTTTTCAAGCAAACATAGAAGCTATGTCTCAACCACGTTACGGGATTTGGATTCCCGTTTACGGTAATTGTGGCGCGATGAATCATCCGATTGAAGCTCGTGACGCTAGCTATTTAAGAGCAAAGACACTTATCCAGTTAGCAGAAGAATGCGGGTTTACTACTACTCTCATCGCTGAACACATTATTAATCCGAGAAATCAAGAACTTGAGCAGCTAGAGACTTGGACAGCAGCAGCCGCCTTTGCTGAAGCAACTAACTCAATTGAAATCATTGCTGCTGTAAAGCCTTTGCTTTTTCATCCAGTCGTCTTAGCCAAGATGGCATTGGGGATCGACGCTATCAGCGGCGGGCGTTTTGCAATTAACCTTGTGAGTGCATGGTTTATGCCGGAATTAAAAAAATCTGGCATACCTTTCCTACCTCACGATGAGCGCTACCGCTATTCCCAAGAGTGCATCAAGGTAGTCAAGGCGTTGTGGAGTGGAGAACGGGTAAATTTTCAAGGAAAATACTTTGAGATTAATGATTTGTGTTTGCGTCCGCGTTCAGTAGCACAACCGCATCCCCGTGTATATCTGGGTGGTGAGTCAGAACCTGCTAAAGATTTAGCAGCTTCATATGCAGATGTCTTTTTCCTGAATGGTCGTCCTTTGGAAGTAGTGCGTGAAGCGATCGCCTCCCTAAAAAAGCGGACACGCACACAATCCAAACCACTGCGCTTTGCTCTCTCAGCATTTGTGATTGCGCGATCGACTGATGCACAAGCACAGACAGAATATGAATATTTGCTAGAACTCACCAAACTTGACGATAGAAGCGAACTTTTAAAAGGTGTTGAACCGGAAGTGGTAATGTTTAAAAACATGGCGAAATATCCGGGTGTGGGGAGTAACGGCGGCACAGCCGCAGGCTTAGTTGGTAGCTATGACACAGTTGCTGCACGGATAGCTGATTTTGTGGAGGTGGGAATTGATACTTTTATGCTGCAATTTCAACCCTTTCCTACAGAAATGAGACGCTTCTGCCAAGAAGTGATGCCGCGAGTGAGCGATCAGCTATCAGTTAACAATTATCAGTTATCAGCCGCTGGTATGCAACACTGATAACTGTTTATTGGGCTTTGCTGAATACAAGTATGATTCGTAATTCTCCCCATTTCCAAAAAACAGAATTCGCAGGAGAAAAATTATGACTGCAACCTTGACTCGTCCTGCTTGGACACCTGAGTTGGAAGTTGAAATTATCGATAGACTCATTGCCCAGTATGCTCCTCACTTTCCCACAACTCGCTTGCACCCAGCGCGATCGCCTATTACGCCAGAAGAATTAGAGAATTTCTGCAACTTCCGTATTGTTGACACTCCTCGCTCTAAAGAGACGAGGATTCTTTAAGAGTTTCTGCCATATCTCCTAAATATCCGACTGTCGGGCAATGAATATTTCTATTAGCTGCCCCTAAGGCATAGTTCTTAGCCTCAATCACTAAGGATTGATATCTGCTAAGCGTTACTTTCCCACAGTCTGTAGGTAGAGTCAAATCATTGTTTGGGAAGACTAATCCCACTCTTCTAGCTGTAATGCGCGATGCCTTGGTATCTGCATGTGCTGTATATTGACATGCAACACACAAATACTTTTCACCCTCTCTGCTTTTCTGATCTATATGCCTACATTTAGGGCACTCAAGTGATGAATATTTAGCTGGCACTTCTACAACGGGCTTTCCTGCTTTTAGTGCTAACCAGGCAATCTTATTAAAAATATTGCTCCAACCTGCATCAGCAATAACCCTATTTAATCCTGTTTTTCTAGATGCCCCATTGCGTTTATATCCACCTTTACCGTCATGTTTTGGTTTTGCTCGCTTGATCATATTTTTGATGCGTAGATCTTCACGAGCAATGACATCAGCCGTTTTAACTATAATGCTAGCTGCTTGCCAACTATAGCCATTGCGGTATTGTGCTAATTTATGATTTTGTTTAGCGAGTCTTTTAATTGCTTTTATTCTATTCAATGAACCTTTTTGCTTGCGACTAATAGCGCGTTGACGCATTGATAAGCGTCTGGCTGTACGAATATTCGTCGCTGGACGCTTATTTTCCATAAAACTGCCATCAGACAAGGCTACCAGTTTGTTAATGCCGACATCGATACCAACTATCGATTTACACTGCTCTAATGGTTTAATATCAGGCAACGAACCAGTCAAATTAACCAACATGCTGATGCACCAGTTACCGCCCTCACGTTTAATGGTACAAGTTCTCAAGTCCTGAATAGTTGATAAGTCTCGGCTATTGTGGAACTTGATAGCCCCAATGCCGGGTAAATATGCTGTTGCGTAATTCTTTCTAATGTCGTGCAGCTTAACGCAACCGGGCTTGTATTCAAAAGAATCTAAGCGTTTTATAAATTGAGGATAGCCTTTGCCGTTTTCAAAGAAGTTAGAAAAAGCTTTGTCAAGTTTAGCTATATTGCTTTGCAATACGTCGGCATTGACTTTTGCAAAATTATCCAGGGACTTCCTTAGTTGTGTAGTAACTTTCATCTGGATACCAGATGCATAATCCCAATTTAGATTTATTGCAATAACTTCTTTTGTCTTTTTGTCTTTAACTTTAGTTTGTTTGGTGGCTAGTTCTAGTTGTTGAGGAACAACACCGTGCTTAACGACAGGGCAAGTTAAAGGGCAACAAGAGCCATATTCGATTTTTGATTCTAGTTCACAATATGAACCGTGGTTGACAGTGTATACATCCTCTACGTGACCCGTAGCCTAGGCTTTCAACCACAGATCGTCGGTGTCATTCTCGCCACCGGAGCCTTTGGTGCAGTATTAGGCGCACTGTTGACTAAAAGAATAGAAAGGAGGCTTGGTCTAGGACCAACCATTGTAGGCGCAGCTAGTCTATGGGGGCTAGGCTACCTGTTCATACCTTTGACTTTCGGTTCTAAAGAGATGACAGTCTTGCTACTAATTGTAGCAGGAATTATATCAGGGTTTGGAGAGTCGGTCCATCAAATTACTCAAATCACCCTGCGCCAAACACTTGTGCCAGACCGATTGCAGGGGCGCATGACAGCTAGTTTCCGCTTCATAATCTGGAGTACAGTGCCCATTGGGGGAATAGTTGGAGGAATTTTAGGTGAAACCCTTGGGTTACGAGCAGCACTTTGGGTTGGAGCAGTGGGTAACTTGCTAGCATTTTTATGGGTGTTCTGTTCACCTGTGCGCAAACTCCGTGAACTGCCAAATAATATCATTGCGGAATGGAAATAAATATGAGCGTGAAAACCTGTGATTTCAATATTACCTTCTTTCATCGCTCTTAACTCCACTTTTTCCTTTCTATTCTAAAGAAAAATAACCGATACACAAATGCTTCTGGTTCGACTCCTCACAAGCGTTTGCCTAAACTAATAACATCGTCTATTTTAAAACCAAGATGTTCGTAAAACTTAATAACATTTGTATTAGATGTGCGTATCAGTAAGTTAATTTTTGGGCAATTCATTGCCTTGAGTTTGGTGCTTGCTTGCTCAACCATATACTGACCAATACCTTGCCGCTGATAATCTGGCGCTACGGCTAAGTAGTTGAGCCAACCACGATGACCTTCATACCCAGCCATTACAGTAGCAACAACTTGAGTTCCAATCAAACCAACAACAAACAATTCTGGTTGCACTTGTAACTTCAACCAAATATCTTTTTTGGGGTCATTCCACGGCACCACTAAACCGCAACAATGCCACAAATCAATCACTTGTTTTTCATCTTGCTCCTGATATGATCTGACTACTAAGTTAGTTTTTTTCATAAACGTGGTATAATAATGTAAAGCTATTAACTTATCGTATTAACACGTCTATTTCAAGATAGTGCATAAAAAAAGGCATGTAGTTGCGCTTTAGCGCTTGAGCGCAACTACAACTCTAATGCATCTATTTGAAAAAGGCATATTGTCCGGCAGATGCACTCTATGTTGCGCCTGAATCTCATACTGAGGTTACAGTTAATGAGGATGATTTAATTGAAAGTGGCATCATGAGTGAATACCGTCGCATTTTGGGTTGAGGATATGGCAGAAAAAATAATAGTGAATTGGATACTGCTCATAAACTGCGCCAACTGCCGCGCCCCTATCAAAGTTAATTTGGATATTTAATCACTATAGGACCATACCTACGGAGGACTAATGAGCGGTAAGAAGCAATTGAAACTGGGCGCGTTCATGCGCCCTGTAAGCATACATACAGGCGCTTGGCGCTATCCTGGAGCTTTGCCTGATGCCAATTTTAACTTCCCGGCGCTGAAAAGATTTATCCAGAAACTAGAGCAGGGCAAGTTCGACGCATTCTTCATAGCCGATCACTTAGCGGTACTCAATATGCCGCTCAACGCGCTGAAGCGCAGCCATACCGTCACCTCGTTCGAGCCATTTACCCTGCTTTCTGCTCTCGCAAGCGTCACCGAACGGATTGGGCTGATAGCCACCGCTTCCACGACCTATGACGAACCTTACCACATCGCTCGCCGCTTCGCGTCTCTCGATCATATCAGTAGCGGTCGCGCTGGCTGGAACGTTGTCACCACAGCTAATCCAGACGCAGCGCTTAAC
Source organism: Rhizonema sp. PD38 (assembly GCA_029379285.1). Classification (GTDB taxonomy): domain Bacteria; phylum Cyanobacteriota; class Cyanobacteriia; order Cyanobacteriales; family Nostocaceae; genus Rhizonema. The sequence goes on along the minus strand of JAQYWP010000636.1, from coordinate 807 downwards.
TTCGGCTTGTTCGAGGAAGTTGAGCATGATGAACGCTACGTGCGAGCTAGGGAATTCTATGATGTCGTCACGGGCCTTTGGGATTCTTTTGCTGACGATGCGTTCATCCGGGACGTGGAATCAGGGATTTATTTCGATCCCGCAAAACTTCACGTTCTAGGTCATCAGGGAAAGCATCTCTCGGTGCGGGGTCCGTTGAACATCGCCAGACCTGTCCAGGGTTGGCCTGTGATCGTCCAGGCGGGTGCGTCCGATGCAGGACGACAATTAGCCGCCGAAACCGCCGAAGTTGTATTTGCACCTGCTGGTAATCTTGAAGCAGGCAAGGTCTTCTTTGCTGACATTAAGAGACGGGCGCGGGCGATTGGACGTGACCCAGAAAGCATCAAAATTCTTCCTGGTGCTTTGGTGATTGTGGGCGAAACTGTGGAAGAGGCGATCGCCAAGCGTACTCATTTGGACAGCCTGGTGCATTATGACAGCGGGATCGCTAGCCTAAATAGCGCACTTGGCTACGACGTTTCGGGCTTCGATCCGGACGGTACTTTGCCGGAAATCCCACAGACTAACACTGGTCAAAGCTCACGAGAACGAGTGGTAGCGCTTGGACAACGCGAGAACCTGACCATTCGACAGCTAGCTCAACGCGTCGGCAGTTACGGCGGACTGGCATTTGTCGGTACGCCCCAAACCATCGCACTAGACATAGAGCAATGGCTGACCGAGGAAGGATCTGACGGCTTCAACATCATGTTCCCTTTTCTTCCTGAAGGGCTGGACGATTTCGTAGACAGGGTTGTGCCAGAA
>JAQYWP010000635.1 GCA_029379285.1 Rhizonema sp. PD38 | reverse complement strand
CTTATAATAATTATTTGATTGTCTTTATAAGATAAATAAAATTTATTCTAAGTACAGGACGAATGCGCTTTCAATTGACTTTTTGAGTGTTTATAGTTCTTGTGTACTATTAAACTTCCAGCTATAGAGATGCAATAGTAAAGGTTTGGGAAAGGTAAAATTCAATGTATACCAATCCCCACAAAGGTTTCGGGTTCCGCACTCCTGACTAGTCTAAACTCCAGTTAATAGACTCCAACAATAAACTTTAAACCACAAAATTCACCAACTTTCCTGGTACTACAATCACCTTTTTGATCACCTTACCCTCAATGTGACGTTGAGCAACTTCTGACTCAAGCGCATACTTCTCCAACTCAGTTTTATCTGCTTGCGCCGGAACTTGAAGCGTACCACGGGTTTTACCATTGACTTGAATCACCAAAGTTGTTTCATCAGCGACTAACGCTGCCGGATCGAACTGAGGCCAAGCTTGAGTATGGACTGACTCAGTATGACCCAACTGATGCCACAATTCCTCAGAAATATGTGGTGCGAAGGGTGCAAGCAACAGAACTAAAGTCTGAATACCTTCTGCATAAACTGATGAATCTTTACTAATTGCATCTTCAAGAGAGTTTCTCAACTTCATCAACTCAGAGACAGCTGTGTTGAATTGATATTCTCCCTCTAAGTCTTCTGTCACTTTTTTAATAGCAGTATGAATTGCCCGTCGCAATTCTTTCTCGGGTTTAGTGAGAGACGCAACGTTTTGCCCCGCTACATTGGCTCTTGGCTGATTACTAAAATCAAGCACTAATCGCCAAACTTTGTTTAAGAAGCGAGATTGTCCTTCAACGTCAGCGTCTTCCCATATCAAGTCCTTTTCTGGAGGTGCTTTAAACAAGATGAACATCCGTGCCGTATCTGCCCCGTACTGCCCTAAGACTTCCTCTGGATAGACGCCGTTGAATTTGGACTTGGACATCTTTTCATTAAAGACTTCCAACTGTTCACCAGTTTCTGGATCTACAGGGTTTGCGGGATCGACTTGTGCCGGGGGAATATACTTCTTAGTCACAGGGTTTTTGTATGTGACTCCCTGCACCATACCTTGAGTTAACAAGCGCTGGAAGGGTTCATCAACGTTTAACAAGCCTTGTTTTGCGGAGCTATCGCCCCTAGGCGAATCGCGCAGTACCTTAGTAAAGAACCGCGAATACAACAGATGCAAAATCGCGTGTTCAATCCCACCCACATACTGATCCACTGGCATCCAATCATTCGTCTTCGCTGAGTCGAAAACCTGATGCTCATTCCTCGCATCAGGGTAGCGCAAGAAGTACCACGACGAATCAATAAAAGTATCCATTGTGTCTGTTTCCCGCAACGCTCTTGTTCCACAAGTTGGACAAGGTACATTCACCCAACTTTCTATCTGAGACAAGGGTGAAGGACCTCGTCCTGTAAATGCTACATCATCAGGTAACAACACTGGCAAGTCTTCTTCCGGGACGGGTACCGTGCCACAGTTCGGACAGTAGATCACGGGTATTGGTGCGCCCCAATACCTCTGCCGCGAAATCAACCAATCGCGCAAGCGATATTGCACCCGCGCTTTGCCGAAACCTTGTTTTTCCGCATACTCTACAATCGCGCTCTTACCTTCAGTTGAAGTTATGCCATCAAAAGAAGCTGAATTTACCAGAATTCCCGCTTCCGTATATGCCTGTTTTAGAGATGCCTCATGGGGCGTCTCCTCATTATCTGGAGGCACAATGACGACTTTGATAGGCAAATTCTGTTCCTTGGCAAACTTGAAATCCCGCACGTCGTGTGCCGGTACACCCATTACTGCACCTGTACCGTATTCATACAGCACATAGTCAGCAATCCAGATCGGAATTTCTTCCCCAGTAAACGGGTTAATTGCTATTCCACCAGTAGGAATACCGCGCTTTGGCTTGTCTTCTGCAGTGCGTTCCAACTCGCTTTGGTTGGAGACTTCTTGAATAAACGTTTCCACTGCCGCAAGCCGTTCTGGTGTGGTGACAAGCTTCGTCAAAGGATGTTCTGGCGCTAATACCACGTAAGTTACGCCATAGACGGTATCCGGTCTAGTAGTGTATACACCAATTTTAGCTCCTGAAGGATGATTTGTTGATCCTACAGACAATTCATCCATTGCCGTCGTCACTCCGACAATCGGAAATTCCAAGTAGGCACCTGTGGATTTACCGATCCAGTTTGCCTGCATTAACTTGACTCGTTCAGGCCAACCTGTCAACTTGTCAAGGTCATTTAATAATTCTTCAGCATAATCGGTAATCTTCAAAAACCATTGCCGTAAGAGTTTCCGTTCAACTTTGGCACCACTGCGCCAAGAATGTCCTTCGCTATCAACTTGTTCGTTTGCCAACACAGTTTGGTCAATCGGATCCCAGTTTACAGCCGCTTCTTTTTGGTAAGCCAACCCGACTTTCAAAAACTGCAAGAAAATCCATTGCGTCCACTTGTAATAATCTGGCGAACAAGTGGCAATTTCGCAATCCCAGTCAATAGATAAGCCGAGAGGCTTTAACTGTTGCCGCATCTGGGCGATATTTTGATAAGTCCACTGTGCAGGTGGAACGCCGCGATCAATCGCGGCATTTTCTGCTGGCAAGCCAAAGGCATCCCAACCCATTGGATGCAGTACCCGATACCCTTGCATCCTTTTTAGGCGGGCAATAACGTCAGTAATAGTATAATTACGGACGTGACCCATATGTAGGTAGCCTGATGGATAAGGGAACATTGCCAGAACGTAGAATTTAGGCTTGCTATTATCTGTAGAGGTCTGATCTAAGCCTAGTTCAGTCCATGTATGTTGCCATTTTTCCTCAATTTCTGCCGGGTTATATCGGGACTCCACCAAAAATACTCCTACTTAATTTATAATCGTCTCTGCCTCATTTTAAATGGTAGATAGAGGAATCGGTTGGTTATTGAAGAACAATTTCGCTTGTGTACAGTAGAAGCGTGGGTGAAGATACATCGAAAAATTTTGGAGTGGCGATCGCGGAGACGAAGGAAATAAGAATGGTTGAATTGACTGATTCACCTTTGTGCCTACGAGTATTTGTCTACGGCACTCTCAAACCAGGTGAAGCAAATTATCAAAGATACTGTGCTGGTAAGGTGGTAGACTCAAAGAAAGCTTTCGCACTGGGTAAATTATTTGCTTTACCGATGGGTTATCCAGCAATGATTCCTGGGGATAGTCAGGTACACGGATATTTACTATCTTTCACCGACAAGACGGTTTTGAGCGCTTTAGACGAATTGGAAGATTATCAGCCGACAAAGGCTGCCTCTGAAAATCTTTATAATAGACAAAGTGTAGAAATCTATCATCCACAGAGTGGTTCGCTTGGCTTAGGTTGGGTTTATTTAATGACGAGTGAAGACGTTTACCAGTTAGGGGGCGTTTTACTACCTGATGGCTGGTGGAGTGGAACTACAGATCCTTTAATAAGAGTTATAAATTAAGAATTCTCAGTTTTGACTCTCCCCTGCCTAAAGGCGAGGTGATTCTGAAGAAAGAATTACACTCGGTATCGGACACTTTTTAGTGCTTTGCCAGAGTATTATTCTTGCTGCGGTGGTCAAACACCGCCTACACAGTCTGCTTATCTTATTCCATATGCGACCCGGCTGTTGGCTGCGTCTGATACATTGGGTGTCTTGGAGAGGCTTCCGCTGCTTTGGGAATTGGAACCACTGGGTTATTAATAGCTACCATCAGTGGTGAACCAGTATCACGCTGTGATTTCGTTTGTGCCTGTTTTATTGGTTCTGTGGTTGTTTGTTTATAAGCCAGTTGAGGTGTCCGTCCTTCACCATTTATGAGCAACCCAGACACCGCGCCGAGTGCACAAGCTGCGATCGCCACACCACCAAACATCCACCCCGTTATAGAACGGTGGTGCAAACGTTTCATCACCTGCTGGACTGTTTCTTCTACTGGCTGCTGTGGCTGTGGCACTGGAAGAGTCCGCAAGCCTTGCCTGATCTTTATTTGTCGGGCATACAAGTTCTTAACGGTTGAGTCATTTGCCAACCATTCTTCAACTTGCTTTCGTTCAGCAACCGTTAGCTCACCGTCGAGGTAAGCACTTAATAACTCGAAGCCATCACGCTTCATCATACGCATAGCACCCGTTGATTCATTGGTATGCTTATCATTCCTTTCTAGCAAATTTTTATAAAGTTGCAAGTAGGAACTGTTATTAAACTGAGAATCAGTGTTCATCTTAACATTATTACCAATTCCTACTTGAGTACACATAGTGGCTCAGCCGGGAAAATCAATTTTTTTCCTTTTGGCACAAGCACTTGGCATTTTCTTTAACATTTAATGAATTTCTCAATTCTGCCACACATTTAAAGAATTAATACTGTAATTTAGCTATCTAGATAATTTTGCAGCTGAGCTTGCAATCTAGCTCTAGCTCTGGCTATTCTCGACTTCACTGTTCCCAAAGAAACTCCAGTAATTTCGGCAATTTCTTCATATGCCATACCTTCGATTTCTCTGAGGACAATAGTAGTGCGGAAAACCTCTGGTAAATCAGCGATCGCAAGACGCAGTTGCTCGTAAAACTCACGAGTGGTCAGTTCCTCCTCAGGTCCTGGGGTATCTCCTGCAATCTCCCAATCCATTTCGCCGTCGTCTACCGAACGGGGAGCATCAAGCGACAAGGGACTCACAACCCGCTTGCGTTTGCGTAACTCATCGTAAAACAAGTTAGTCGCAATACGACTTAACCAGCCCCGGAACTTTGCTGGTTCTTGTAACCGATTGATATTTCGATAAACTCGAATCCAAACTTCCTGAGCCAAATCAGCTCGATCAGCCCAATCCGGAGCCAAATGATATAAAACCCTATCAACTTGCGATTGATAGCGTCGTAGTAATTCCGCAAAAGCAGCGCGATCTGGTCGCAAGCCCGATTGACAACGCAAAATCAGGTCGTGATTGGAGAGTTTGTCAACTTGTACCGACGCTTCCGGAAGCCTTGTTTCAACAGTTGACCAGGATACAGTAATCGATTGACTCATAGATCGTACTGGCTTTAAATCATCCCTATCAATTAGACCTGCTAATGGGTGAGATGTTTCACTTAAGAGTGCCGGATTCACGACTGGAACACTTCATTAGGTCATGACCGCGTAGTAATCACACGGATTTCGTTATGTACAGTTATGCTACTCTGAGCAACTGACTACTCATCCTTGCCAAAAGACTCTGAATTTGCTATACACATTTTGCGAAATTTTTGCACAGGACGCGCGAAAATGTAGATACGCCTTACTTTGTTATACCATTTCACTTTAATTTATGATATAGATGAAGATTGACACTCTCCGAACTAGAAGTTCGGAGATTCTTAAGAGCAGGCCACACTCTTAACATCCTCAGACATACGGCTGGATATTTACGCATGGTAGGTGTCTTAACGACAAATTTTCATAATCAACCTACAAATAAGCTCCCAAGGAGCGA
>JAQYWP010000634.1 GCA_029379285.1 Rhizonema sp. PD38 | reverse complement strand
ACAGAGAACAGGGGAAAAATGAGCCTCGAATATTGGGTTTAGAGCCCCTTAATTTAGTTATGAAAGAGATAAAAATATTTGAAACGAGATGGCTATGCCATCTCGTTTCAATGCGTCATTATCCAAATCCCCTAATTTTATTTATGGGGATTTCCCTGTTAAGAGTTGTCCGTTCCCTGTTCCCTTTTAAATGCTATCATTGGTGGTCTCAGACTGCCTGTTAATGAAGGACGATGCTACCGGATTTGATATTAATTCTTCTAGTAGGGATGGAGGTTGATAGCCTAAAGCAAAAGCCTTGGTACTATTTAAAGAAACATCACCAGGTCGGGGTGCTGCCATTTTCACATCTTGTTGTCGGCAAGCTTTAAGTTGATCGGCTGGGAGTTGAAATACTTCCACTAATAAACGACCAAAATCATAACGCGATATCCGCTCTTTTCCACCTAGGTGAATGCGTCCGTTAACTTTTTCCAAAGCTAATAACAGTCCTTTTGCCGCAGTTTTTCCACTAACTGGAGTGCGAAATTCGTCTATAAATAAATTTAACTCCTTTCCCTCTTTTAAAGTTTGAATAAACGACTGTATAAAGCTTGTGGCTGTGGGTGTTGCCATGCCAAACATCAATGGCATCCGACAGACTGCGGTGAGAGGGTAACGTTCTAGCATACCTTCCTCAGCCATCACTTTTTGCTCTCCGTAAATGTTGACAGGATTTACGGGATCTGTTTCCTTGTAGGGAGCATTTAAGCCATCAAAAACTAAGTCAGTTGATGTAAAAACGCAAGGAATAGAATAATCTGCACAAAGTCCAGCGATATTGCAAGATGCTATTACATTAATTGCATGTGATTTATCTGAGTGAGTTTGACAAAAATTGGGTTGAGAGAGTGCTGCTGTATGAATCACTGCTGCTGGTTGGATTTCACTAAATATGTGTTGAAGTTGTTGAAAATTTGTCAAGTTAACTTTCAGCATATTTATGCCAGTAATTTCTAAAGAATGAGAAAAATATGTCCCAGAAACTTCCCATTCTTGCTTTGCTAACTGACAAAGATGCCATCCTAAAAAGCCACTGGAACCTGTAACTAACAGTTTTTTCATGTTCGATTGTTCATTTGCAAGGAGAAGATCGCGTACTGATAACACATCAGCTTTTTGCTACAGTACATGCGTTTGCTCACTGGCGAAATCACTATTAAGACAGAATTTCAGGCTTCTGAGTGCCAAAATAGTAAGGATTCAGCCTAGATAAGAGCGATCGCACTGTCATGACTGGTCAGAGTTAAGCTGAAGTCTGAAGGTTGATACAATTCATTTTGTACAGCATGGTCGCTGACTGTTGAGAGCTGAATGCTTTCTAAAATATAAACATGCCCATTGACTCCAACTCCAACTCATCCCAGTCTCATTCCTCAGAAACTAATGTTGAACACGACTTACAAGCAGATGATTTTGACAGTGCAACTGACAATAGCTTGCTTCCAGATGGACAAACTACTCAACAAGCTTTAGCAGCGATCGCATCGCTACAGTCGCCGCACAATACAGCAAATCTACAAAAAGTACTTTTAAGTGTAAAACGTCCTATTGACGCTGTTACAGTCAAACCGATCATATCCTTGCTCATTCTGGTGGCGATCGCCATCACGATTATTGGATTAGTTTTGAATAACTGGGTAGTTGGCGATTTGGGAATATTATGCGCTTTGCTACTATCCCTAAAAGTACTGTTGCCTTGGTTGCAAATTCTCATAGACAAATGGTTTTCATTCCCAGAACGATCGCTGTTGATTGCGTTTTTGGGAGTAATCGTCGCCTTGATTGGTTCGATCAAGTTCTCTGGTGTGGGCGATCGCTTATTAGACTGGGGAGCTAAGGTTAACTGGGAAGCTTCCGGGACACTGGCAGAATGGTTTGGTGCTTTGGGGCAAATTTTGATCGCTGTCATCGCAGTTTATATAGCTTGGCGACAGTACGTGATTTCCAAAGACTTGACAATTCAGCAAAACCTGCTGACTGTTCAGCAAAACATTATCACCCAGCAACAAACAATTGATTCCTATTTCCAAGGGGTCTCCGATTTGGTATTAGATGAAGAAGGATTACTAGAAGATTGGCCGCAAGAAAGAGCGATCGCCGCAGGGCGCACAGCAGCAATTCTGAGTAGTGTCGATGGCAGTGGCAAAGCAAAAATTCTCCGCTTTCTCTCGCGCTCCAAATTGCTGACACCTCTCAAACGCGATCGTCACCTTGGTCGCGCTATACTTGATGGTTGTGGTGGTTACGCCGAAGACCGCGTCGCAGGTTTGCGCGTTATCGATTTAGGAGTTATGCTTGCAAGCGCAAACCTTGCGGGTACAGATTTGCGTTGGACTGACATCTCAGAAGCAAATCTTGTCCGCGCTGATTTGAGCGGGTGTGACTTGGTCAAAGCTAACCTTTCCCGCACTATATTATATGAGGCTAATCTCAGTGGTGCCGACCTCAACGCGGTTCGGCTATTCTATGGTTCAGCTGAAGTCGCATCACCTCGCAGTCGCACAGAACCCCCAAACTACCAAACTGGAGAACACACTGGTGCCGTTGTCGAAAATATTAATTTCACAGGTGTACGGCGGATGTCAGACTCTCTACGTTACTACTGCTGCGCTTGGTGTGGTGAAAAAAGGAGGGGTACTATTCCCGGTGGTTGCGAAGGCATACCTAATAAGTTAGGGAGATAATAATGATTCGCTACCAAACCACACTTGATGGAATTACTGCCTTCTTCCTTAGTTGGAAAACTCTGTAGACTTATGAAAAGCAACACTAAATTTTCTATAATAGTATTTTTGTACTACTGTAATGCTATTGTGGACTAAATAGTTAAAATGTCAGTAAGTCGGGGATTAAAAAGCTATTTATGTAAAGAAAGGTAAAGTTAATAAAATTATTCTGTAGTAAGCGCTGAAGCGCTAAAGCGCTTACTACGTAGCAAAAAAATAATTCAATCCTAAGCTAACAATTGCTCGACTTTCTTTGAGGTCTTAGCCATGACAGTTGCTCAAGTCCAGTCAGGAGTTCCCCATCTAACTTATCACGTAAAGTGGGAGAAACTCCCAGAAGATTATCTTTTACCAGATGAACCAGTGGAAAATACTAGTCAACCCCTTATAGCTGCCGCCCTACGGGAAAGCATGGAGTTAATCAGATTATTAACTCCTGGACGGCTGGTTGCCTCCAACCTGGGTATATGTGCCACAGTCAATGGCAAGACGATTGTCAAAGCACCGGATTGGTTGTATGTACCTAAAGTTTTCCCCCTGGAATCTCAAGGGACGCGTCGAAGTTATACTCCACGTGTGGAGGGAGATGCTCTAGCAGTAGTTATGGAGTTTTTGTCAGAAACAGACGGCGGGGAGTACTCTTCTCGACCTTTCTACCCATACGGTAAACTTTGGTTCTACGAACGGATTTTACAAGTACCTGTTTATGTTATCTTCGAGCCAGATGAAGGTACGCTCGAGATCCGACAATTGCAGGAAGGTCAGTATCAAATGCAGCAGCCAGATGAAAATGGACGCTACTCGATAGCTTCATTAAATCTTTATCTTGGGATTTGGCACGGTACAAAAGCTGAGCGCACAGGCTACTGGTTACGTTGGTGGGATGCTGATGGTAACTTGTTGTTATGGGGAGCAGAGCGGTTGGAACACGAAAGTCAACGAGCAGAACAGGAACGTCAACGAGCAGAACAGGAACGTCAACGAGCAGAACAAGAAAGTCAACGAGCAGAACAGGAACGTCAACGAGCAGAACGATTAGAATCATATCTCCGCTCTCAGGGAATTGACCCAAACCAAATTCCTTAGCTATTTGATTGTGCTTGATATAGACTTATCAACCGATGGGCGATATACTGAGTTTTCGGGGAGACGCTTCAAATTCTTGATAAATTTGATTTAAATGTAAAAGAGACTTCCCAAGGAGATGCTCAAATCGCATTTCAAAGGCTAGAAATCCTTCGCAATCTTGCGTTACTCGACTGAAGCCCTGTTGGGTAAAAAGGTCAGACAGTGGTACCATTGCTAGAGTTCTAATTCATCTACAATTAAAACCCGGAGTTCTGTTACGCGCTTAAAAGCAACATCGTTTGTTAACAATGCTTCACAGTTACTTGCAAGCGCTACAGCAACTTGATAAGCATCAAGTAATGCCAGATTATATTGCGATCGCAATTCTGCTGCTTGTTGGGCAATGTGATTGTTTATCTGGATAAATTCGGTATTGTCACTATTAACAATTTGATTGATAAATAACAGGCTTATGTCCTTCCGTCCCAAACGATATGGAATCACTAAAGACTCACTTAATCTAACAGGTGAAGTGACAGCAATTAACAATCTGTTATCAATACGTTCAAAAATTGGCTCTACAACTGAGAAATATTGCGTATTTTCTTCGATATAGTAAATTACAGGTGCAGAATCCAAAAATAGGCGCGTTACACCTTGTAAACTATTTGTTAGCTTCATCCTTGGCGTCTTAATTGACTTTCTCTTTGTTCATCACCTTCGCGCCTTGTTTGCGAGATCCATGTTTGAGCATCTTCACTTGGGGCATGTTCTTTGAGTAATCCCCGAATATCTCTCCATTTCTGTCGCGGTTTAGGAGTGAGTTGTGATTGTCTCGCTTTCTGGGCAACATAGGCAACTAATTCCAATTGTTCATCTAGCGACATTGTATCGATTTGCTTCATTACTTCTCTAAGGGTGTTGCTAGTCATGGCGGTTTATCTTCGTCAAATCAAAAATTTGGATAGTCGTCGAGAAAAATCAAAGTATACGCTATCTTCTAGTCAAAATGTGGGCTTTATTGTTTCAATCATACCTATAACAAGGGTACAAGATTAGCCACTAGGTTACCTCATCAGGGAATCCAATACGACCTTTTTCAACAAGCCTTGCCACCTCAAAACAGCAGTAAATCTTGGCAAAACATGCAAAATCTGTGCTATTAGCCAACATCCAAGAGCTAAGAGAAACCGTCCGAAATTTAACTGAACAGACTACCCACAACATCAACAGATTAGCAGAGCAAGCAGCTAAGAGCGCTAAAGCGCAACTACAAGCCTTTTATTAGGATACGAATTTATGGAACGTTGTACTAAGGAGCAATAACCTTGACAAAAGGATACTTGAGAATCGTAATCAAGGGACACTTGCAAGTGCGTGCTGAGGCAACGATAATTCTGTCAGCAGGGTCTTTGTGAAAGTCGCCGGGAAGCCTGACTGACTCTACAACAATTGTAGGGGTAAGCGTGAGAAGCACAATACCCGGATAGGAAAGAGCCTTTTCCAGCCACTGGGTTACTTCATCAGGTAATCCAAGACGACCTCTTTCAACAAGCCTTGCTACCTCAAGACATGAAATAGAACAAATGCCTATTCCTTGTTTTTGGCTTTTGTCAATCTCTTCACGATGACGTTGTGTGATACCGTTTCACTTTAAAGTTGATACATTTAGGCTTGCAGGGGAGGCAGGGGA
>JAQYWP010000633.1 GCA_029379285.1 Rhizonema sp. PD38 | reverse complement strand
AGCCCAGCCAGTGCGACACGGAAAGGTAATCCAACATGTATGAAGCGTCTGTAGAAGCTTAAGCTGGCAATGATTCCTTGATTAAATAACGCTCCTATGACTCCAGCCAAAACTCCCAAAACTAGGTAGAAGGGAATATCTTGGACAAAAAAGTTTGTCGGGACACTTGAAAGATTAATATCTAAGCTACGACCCCCTAATAGGCGGGAGACAACTGCACCAATGAAAGAAGCCAGGATTGCAGTGCCCAAAGTAAAATCGGAGAATTCTTGGAGGAGTTCTTCTACCACAAACAATACACCCGCAATTGGTGTATTAAAGGCAGCTGCTAAACCGGCTCCCGCACCAGCTGCAATTAACTGACGTCGGTGATCTGGAGAAGTGGGAAACCAGCGACTCAGTTGAGATGCCAAGGCTGCACCTACCTGAACTGTTGGTCCTTCTCTTCCCAAAGCCAGCCCTGAACCCAAAGCAAGAATACCACCAACTAGCTTAACCAAGGCAACCCGCAAATTCAGGGCGATGGGGACACGACCGAGTACTGCTTTCACTTGAGGAATACCGCTACCTGAAGTTTCTGGTGCTACACGCTCAACCAGCCAACCTGCAAGGAATCCACAACTTAGTCCAATACCAGGTAGCCACAACCAAGCAGGTATTAACAGCGATTGCTGCACCCGCCATCCACCTAACCATCCCACCCCAGCTTTAAGTAAAACTACAGCTAAAGCAGAAACTAAACCAATTAAACAAGCTTCAAAAATTGCCAAGCGACGCCGTGGTCGCAACTGTTGGCGAATGTACCGTAACAAAGGTAGATGCCACATGATGAGAGGGAGAGGAGGAGCAGTTCAAAGAGGGGGAGATGAAGAATTAAGAATTAAAAATGCACTCATGTCAAATTTTTAATTTTTAATTGAATTCCCCACGCCCTAATTAAATTAATAGTTTCTTCCCGTGGTGGAGAGTCCTTCCACGATTAGAGATGGAGTATAACAAGAACCATTCCAGTCAGCATCGCCACCCAGTTTAACTACTTGTTTCAATGCTGTGTAAATGTTTCCCGCAACCATCGTATCCTTAACTCGTCCGACAATCTGACCATTTTGGACGCGGTAGCCGAGATCGACATTAATGGAAAAGTCACCAGAAATACCATTCCCGCCACCCAGCATTTGATCGACAATCAAACCATTATCTAGTTGTTGAATTAAGTCTTGTAAGGAGCCCGAACCAGGCTGGATCAGAAAATTAAACAAGCCAGAGGTAGGATAACTACCTAGATCGGGACGAAAACCGTTACCAGTAGAAGCACTACCTAAACGGTGTCCGGTGGTGCGATCGCAGTAAAAAGACTGCAAAACCCCATCCTGAATAAAAACTAAAGGCTGAGTGGGTGTACCTTCATCATCAAAAGGGCAACTATATGGTCCTGCTTGGGGATCTTGATAGAGGGTGAGAAAGGGTGCGATGACTGGTTTACTCAGACGTTCTGCCCAAGGAGATGCGCCTTCAACAACTTGCTTGCCATTCAAAGCTGCTTGTACGGTACCCCAAAGCATATCAGCCGCTTTAGAAGTAAATAAAACAGGGATGCGACCTGTTGAGGGCGATACGTTTTCTCTCGCCCAAGTCAAACGCTGCAAAATTTGTTGAATGACTTTCTCGGGATTGAGGCAACCTCTTTCTATTTGACCATCAGAGACACTCAAAAAATCGTCACCTCTTACCCATTCTGCGGAGATATAGCAACTGAGAGTCGTGTCGGTGTAATGGCAATCTAAACCGAGCGTGTTAACAAGTCTGGTGGTTTCAACATCACATTCCCAGTCAGCAGCACACACCACATCCGGGTAGACATCGCGAATGAGTGCGATCGCTTCTCTCCCCCAGTCAACTAATTTCTCTTGCGAGACATCTTCTCCCAAATCTGGATAGGAAGGTTTCGTGTCGCTATTTAATTCGATTGCTTCAGGTTGATTTAACTGACTCAGAGCCAAAGCACGTTCCACCATTGCTTGTGGTTCCACAGAACCGTAAGCCACCGTGAGTCCAGGACGCCCGTTTTGCCACAGCCGCAGTGCTGTCCCTTCAGCTTGGCTAGTTTCTATCTGCTTCAATCGGTTGGCTTCAAAAAACACCGGTCGAGACAGCGATCGCGACTGATACACCTCAGCTGCTTGTGCCCCGCATTTTATAGCAAGTTGCAGCAGTTGTTCTGCTAGTGTATCTTGTGGTAACTTTTTAGGCACCATATTTTGTTATTAGCTGTCGAATTGGGAAAACAGAGAAGTTTAGGAGTAAAAATCATAACTTCTCACTCATAACTCTATTTCTCCACTACCTCAACCAATTTACGCCAGATTGACCTCTTGTAACAGCCAAAACCCTGCAAAAGATTCTGCTTGAGGATCTGATTGCACTGCTATAAAATGCACTCCATGAGCTTTTTGCTTAGTTTTTTCAAACTTTTCAGCTTCTGTTAAGATTTGCGGATTTCCGATATTTGCTAAAATCCAGCTTTCAATAGCACCAGTTTCCAAAAGTAATTTAGCCCCTTGTGTTGAATCAAATCTCACCCAAGCTAACTCTAAACCTGAGAGCCAACCTGCTAAAGGTAACGCTCTGGTGGGTGAGAAAATGACAATACCGGGAATGGGTGTTTCTGGTGAGACTTGTGCTATCTCTAAGGGAAAAGCTTCGCTAAAGCCAATTTCCCATTCGTGCATTTCTGTAAATTCCACAGCGTTTAAGGTAACAAATCCCCACTCCTGTCCTGCTAAAGCATCTGGTAAGCGTTGAGGTAAAGGATTCTCCAAGCGTACTGACGGTGTCACAACTTCTTGATAGCCTGGTTCTTGAGGATAGACAGACTCCATCCGCTGTTGCAGCCATTGGTTAAGCACTAAAGTACGGCGGCTGGGTTGGACGGGAATGCCTAAGTCTTTGCCAGCTTTAATAATCATATTGCTCATTTGGCGGCGGAAAAAGCGGATTCTGATTGGTGCTTCTTTTGCTTGAGAAATCGCCTCAGTCAATGCCGTTCTCAACCACACGGAATTTACCTGCGAACTGGGGCAATATTGAGAATAGTGAAACAGCGAATCAACTTTTCTCCGTGTATCTAAAGGACTCTCACACACCAAGACTTCCCAAACTTTTTTCCCCTGATCGTCCACTATTGGACGCGAATAAAAATCTAGTTCCCAAATACTGCCCATGTTTTGCCGTTCAAATTTGGCGACTTTTTTATAGTAATCCTAAAAAAATTGTAATAAAATTTACCTCATAGCTACTGCCTTACCCTCTTGCCAAGGGGAGACTACAGTTCTGTGGCAAACTCAAATTCTCACACTCTTATTTAGGACTGCTATAGCAATCCTAAATCATTCACGCTCCAAAACACGTTTGTTGCTGATAGCTAAGAGTTAATAGCTGATTAAAGTCGCCAAACGTTAATTCGTGTATCAAATCCGCCGGCTGCAAGCATTTTCCCATCGGGACTAAATGTGATCGCGCTGATCCAGTCAGAATGTCCGTAAAGTGTATCTATTAGCTCTCCTGTTGTCAAATTCCATAGTTTCACTCCATCTCTGCCCCCACTAGCAATTATCTGTCCACTTGGATTAATGGCAATAGCGTTCACCCAATTGTTTTCTTGCAAAGTGCGTAGAAGTTCTCCTGTATTGACATTCCAAAGTTTAATTGTGTGATCGCGGCTAGAACTAACTAAAGAGTTTCCATCTGGGGTAAAGGCTACGGCACTCACAATGTCAGAATGTGCTGAAACTGTACGGATTAATTTGCCACTTTTTAAGTCCCATAGCTTCATTAAACCTTTATTATCACCACTTGCCAAAAACTGACCATCAGGACTAATCCCTACTGTATCAATGTTATCAAAACGTACTAAGGTAGCAAGTGGGCGCTGTTGTACCATATCCCACAAGCGAATACCGTCTTGTGCACCGCTAACGAGTATTTTACTATCGGGAGTTATAGCTAAAGATAGTACATTGCTTGTATGTCCTACAAAAGAGCGTGTAAATATATACTTCTTATTTTTTAGATTCCAATTCCAAATGTTAATAGTGTGATCATCACTACAACTGGCTAAAGTTTGAGAGTCTGGTGAAATCAGTAAGGATTCCACTGCTGTTTTCTGCGCTTTGCGAAAAATCGCTGCCCTTTTGCCAGTATCGATATTCCACAAGCGAATGACCCCATCGTTCTCAGAACCACCACTTGCAAGAATTTTGCTGTCTGGACTAAAGGCCAGAGACTTAATTGTACCCGTATGTTCTGTGAAGATATGAACGAGTTGGGGGTTGATACTCCCTGAAGATCTAGAATTCGGTCTAAATTGGATCTCTGCCGTAACTGCCGATGGGATCAATATCGTGGGAGCGCTCGCCACCGTAACTGTACAACTCATTAGTATGAATAGCTTTCTAGCACTGGAGTTCAAGAATTTTTTTAGCAAATTCATAAGTTTTAATTACATTACCGTTAATTTAAATCTAGGCAAAGTTGGGTAAACGTAGATATTCCACGTTTACGAGGTTTCCTAGACCTACTAGATGCAGCAACGGATACCCTTCGGGTTCGCCAGTCCCCTACGGCGGGAAACCCGCCTGCAGGGCTGGACTCACCGCATCATTACCCGTTGGAATTGCACCAACCTCAAGAAGCTCCAATTGAACTGGATTGCCTAACAGTCCATACTTGACCACAGAGTTGACAAGGTGACTGCCAAGCGTAACCTCTTGCGTCCTGTTAGGACGGGCAGTGTAATATTGGTGTCTGGGAGTGCCTTTGACACTCTTGCTCACTTTACTCCAATGCGACCAAACGTGCTTCACCTTAGTATTTTTGGCGTAGGCGGACTTGGAAGGAAGTAAATGATGTTTATTTGGAATTCTTTCGGAAAATCTTCGACCACGACGCGCTATTACAAACGCTGCTGAAGATGATGAATTCATCCCATACGTAGACATGAATTTCATCAAACCTACCAAACTGCTATAGGCAGCCTCAACTTTCTTGTGATAAATACCATATTTTTGGCAGGCATTATCTAGTGCATCGTTCCACTGACTATAAGCAAATGTTGACAGCATCCTTGCATATTTCTTGCCTTTTTCCTTAAGCTGTGCTTTCAAGCCAGAAAAGTTCAATTTTTCATCATAAAATTAGGTTTTTGGGGAATTTTTCTTATAACTGTTCAATGTTGGTAAAGCTGAATTTGATGAGCGAGACGGCAAGTAATGTTGTATGACAGGTTCTTCGGGAAAAGGCCGACGCTGAAGCACTCGCCACCACTTATAGGAAAAGGTTAACCCTGCTGCACACACGCCAAAACCAAATAAAGACCAGCTATCATTTAAACCACCAATTAATGCATCTACGACTCCCATTGTTATCAATACAGTGATTAATGGTTCTTTTCGATAGGAAGACTTTATAAAACGGGGCAATAGAACATTCATCACAGTTTTAGTTTATTCCTGTACAATTTTTATATAATGTTATTG
>JAQYWP010000632.1 GCA_029379285.1 Rhizonema sp. PD38 | reverse complement strand
TAATATTTATATAGTGATAAACATCAATCATTAGAGAGAGGAAAAAGAGTATCCATCTTGTTAGTTTTAGGAAAAGATTAGTCTTAAGGAAACAGCATTATGCCGCCTGACTAGCTTAAAGATTTTGAGAATTGTTGAAGCAATGCATTTAGGAAAAATATATCAGTTACCTACTCAGTAGACATGAATTAGTTGGGTTTGGTAATGAAATTTAAATGAGCGATTGTGACAACGAGGTTTAAGTCTGAATATCGTTGACAAAATAACTGGAAAAAACCAGAAAATAGCAAATCGAGGAGTAAATGAGTTATGGCATACATAGATAGACCAGCAGATGATATCGTTACTGAGTCTGTTGTGAATCAAGGCGTTGATTATCATGACCGTGTTCGCTGGGGTCCAATTATTTCTGGATTGTTGGTTGCACTCGCAACTCAATTGATTCTGAGTGCTTTATTTGGTGCGATTGGAGCAGGCAGTATTGAAGACTCAGGGAGACCAAGAACAATAGCATCTAACGTTGCTAGTAATGTAGGAATTTGGTCAACAATTGGTCTATTAATTTCTCTATTTACTGGTGGCTGGGTGACAACCCGTGCTTGTGGCCCAATGAACCGCAATACAGCTCTTCTTAACGGTGCGATTCTTTGGGCAACAACTTTGGCGTTAAGCTCTTGGCTACTAGCAAGCGGTGTATCAGGTGCTTTTGGTGTTGCCGCTTCCAATGCCGGAGCCGTTTTCAACCAGGCACAACAGCAAGGTGCTACACTTCCACAGAATGCACCTAACGTAACGGCTCAACAAGCTCGTGAGGTTGCGGCTAATGTACGTCAAGGATTATGGTGGTTTGTCATCGGTTCGTTATTAGGTTTACTCGCCTCAATGATTGGAGCAGTTACTGGCGTTCGCAATCCCCGAGTCAATAGAACTGAAGCATACAGGGTTCAAAGATAATGACAAGCCCCCGACTTCGTAAAAGTTGTCGGGGATCTGGGTTTTGCGTTGAACAAAAAAGCCTCTCATGTGAGAGGCTAAACTATGAATTTGTAAAACTGTTAACCAAAGAAATTAAGGCCAGAGACAGCTAATGCACCGGCTAATGCAGAAGCCGCTAAAGAGAGAAAAGCCGTGTTAAATAACCACCAAGCAGCACCCTTAACAGCTTTCTTAGTTTCCACTGCTTGAAGATTGGCTTGTTCTTTAATGGCAGAGAGGCGTTTTTGTGTTTCTTTCTGAATCAGTTCGGCTCTTTGGAGCACAGTATCTCGTGCCCCTTCAATTCTCTGGAGAATCTGATTTGCTTGTTCCTCGGAAACATCTTCACGAGAACTCAGAATGGCAACCAGACTATCACGGTCGAATTTACCCAAGCGATCGCGTAAAGCGTCAAATCCACTTTGTGGATCGTCAAACAATTTAGCGAAGTCTTGCTGGATGCCTTCATAATTGAGTTCAGGACGATCTAATGAGTTAAGATAGGTCTGAACTTTTCCTAAAGCCCCATCAAGTACTGATTGCAATCTTTGTTGAACCTGCTGGTATTGTTCGACAACCGAGTTACGAGCAGATTCTATTTGATCGACAATGCGGTTGGCTTCCTCTTCCGAGATATCCTCACGTCCAGACAACAAAGCGACAATTGTCGAACGATCAAATTGGGAGACGCGATCGCTCAAAGAAGATACTCCAGCACGCGGAGAATTTAGCAACAATTGCAGATCGCGCTTGATACTATCTGGGTTGAGTTCTTCTTTATTCGTATTGCGCAGATAGCCTTCTAAACTATCTTTAAAGTCAGTAACTTTTTCAGTCGTGCGCTTTGCCAAGCTTTGTGGCGCTTTCACAATGCTATTAATGCCTTGTTGCACCGAGTCAATCGCACGGTTAACTTGCTCTTCGCTCACATCTTCCCGCCCAGAAAGCAGTTTGACTAAAGTTTCGCGATCCACTTGAGAGAGGCGATCGCGCAATGCACTAGCACCTTCAGCGGGATCTGCCAGTAACTTTTGTAAATCTTGCCCGATACTTTCGGGATTGAGTTCCTCCAAGTTCGTATTGCGGAGATACTCTGCAATAGTGCTAGTAGTTTTCTCGTATTGTTCTTTCGCCTTGGAAGCGACTTTTTGTGGGGCTTGCAAAACGCTATCCCTTACTGATAGCAGTTGGTCAATAGTTTGGTTGACTTGCTCCTCACTCAAATCTTCCCGTTGACTCAGTAATTTTACTAAGGTATCTCTATCAAATTGTGACACTCTTTGACGCAAGACAGACAGTCCTGCTTGCGGGTCATCTAACAGTGTTTTGAAATCACGCTTGATCCCGTCCGGATTGAGTTCTTCTTTGTTGGTATTGTGCAAGTAGTCTTCAACCTTTTGCCGCACTTCATCGGCTTTGGCTTTTGCTTGTTCTTGCAGTTCCTTAGCCTTATTCAAGAAATTATCGCGGGTGTGTTCGAGTTGACCAACAATATTATTAGCTTCCTCTTCGTTAATGTCTTCGCGTCCAGCAAGAAGTTTAACCAAAGTATCGCGGTCAATATCTGAAAAACGTTGGCTTAAATCTTCAAAACCAGCTTCCGGATCTTCCACTAGCTTTGCAAAGTCCCGTTCAATCCCTTCTGGATTCAGTTCTTCTTTACCAGTGGAACGCAGATAATCTTCTATTCTAGTGCGAAAACCTTGCGCCTTTTCCTGTCCTTCAGCCTGCTGCACAGTCTCTAACACTTCTGTACGAATACTTTTCAACTGTTCTGCCAATTCCTGAATTTTCTCGTCGCTGATGTCTTCCCGTTGCTTGAGCAAATTGGTAAAGTACTCAGAGTTCAGTTCCTCTAATTGCCGTCGGACATCTCCCGGATTGGCATTTGCGTCATAGATGACATCTTTGAATTCATCTTTAACTGTCAGGCTGTTGAAATGCCAAGGAAAAGAATTCTGTATGTATTCTTCTACATCTGCCTTGATGGTGTTGGATTGACTCGGCAATTTGTCAGTCACAGAACTGCCTATAGATTTTGCTTGCTGTGTTGCTTGCTCTTTTAGCTTCTGCAACTGCTCTGTAATTTTATCAACATCGACTTCCTGAACTTTGTCTCTAAGCTTTTGTAGCTGGGGTTTAATTTTCTCAATGTCTAACTCAGAGAAGTTCACTCTCTTCAAAACTGCTGGCAAAGCAGCACTTAAGCCAACTTCTAAAGCTTGCTTCCCAATTCCACCACCGGGCTTGAGAATCCCTCCTCCAACTGCAGCGAGTTGAGAAATGCGATCGCCCAATTGTCCTGACTTTAGTTCTTCTGGAGTGGCAGAGTTGATTAAACTAACGACTTGCTCTGTGGGATTTTCCCCACCGACAACTTGGTTCCAAGCACCTTCTAACTGATCGGCAACGCGATTGATATCTTCTTTAGAGAAGTCTGTCCGGCTGCCAACTAAATCGACAAAAGTCTGGCGATTAACGTTTTTCAGTAAGTCGCTATCACCAAGAGATTGCAAATCTGCATCTTTCAAAAGCTGATCAAATTGAGAGCGAACTTCTTTTGAGTCTAGCTTTGGTAATTGTAAAGAAGCCAAAGAACTAGAGAGCGTATTTTTGATTTTATCTGGATCTATACCTTCCGTTAGTTCGCGGCGAACAGCTGCTGTAATTTCTTCAGCAGTAGAAACCATTTGTTGTTTGGCAGCATTCGCTCCTATTGCAGCAGTTGCGGTACCCATCACAGTTTGCAAACCAGAAGTCGCCGTGCTGACAAGCGTTCCCAGCAAAGAACCGACTGCTTTTGAACCAAGCCACACTACCAGCGAGAAGTACGTAGACCAAATGACGACACCAATGATTGCTCCTAAAAGCGTACTCTCAATCAAGCTTAGTTTTACTGCTAGAAAACTAGCACCAAATAAAGCAATCGTAGAAGTTATGAGTGCCCAAACCCCAAGAGCACCCTCAACTTTACCAATCGTTTCTCCTAAACCTCCAGATGATTCATTATTATTTGAGCCTGTTCCTAATGCTGAAACTCCGAGAGCTATAAAGAGGTTTGTTAGCAGTAATTGGAAGGCAAGTGCCATGACAACACCTGCAAGCAATGCCACAAAAAATTTAGGGCCAGAAAAAACAAGTGATGCTTCTTCTGGAGTCAAAAGTTCACCTCTTAGCGGAATTTGTGCTAATGCCAGTCCAGTAAATTCCCAAGTCATAAGTATTATCCTCTTACTAAGTAATTTGGCTTAAAAAACTTCTAAAGGTTCGTAGAGCTACCACAACAGCGCAATTACGAACCTTTGAAGTTAATTAATGCTGATGTTTCAACATAACATTCCTAGTACAGCGGGGCAAAATTAATCACACACAGAAAACACAGTCTATGTAAGTATTATTCTCACTAGTCTCTTGACTCCCCTTACTGTCCAACTCTTTTCAATCAGGGATACGGCTTACTTGTGCCCACCAAACCACTTAGATGCGACCGCTCCCAAAGCTGCGCCGACAAGCGGGTTACTGAGGAACTTCATTATTCCTGGCTGTTCTGCCAACACTTCATGGAAGATGTCGGGATGGTTGTGATAGGTGAAAGACGCCAGTTTGCTGACATCATCAGCACTCATGTGATTGGGGTTGTGGCTCTGAAGACCTAATTGTTGTTCTAGATGACGTTCGTCCAAACCTCTTTGCTTTAAGTGCTTGAAGAAGGAACGTGCGACATTACCCCTTTCCTCAGGCTTAATTTGAGCGATCGCCTTTTGAAGTTCTGGCTCCATTTGGCTTGGAGGTACACTGTCGTGATTTAAAGACTTACCAAACAAATGACGGCGTTCTTCATGCGTTGAACGCTGGGCAAAATCATCAAAATTTTGATAGTCTTTTGCGGGATTGGCTGGGGCTTCATCAAGAGATTCCGTATTACCCTGAGCCAAATCGTTCATGATTTGACGTTTATATTGGTCACTACTAGACATTTTTCCAAGATCCTTAAACTATTCAAAAAGGTTTTATCATCAAACCAAGCAATTATTTATACTCAACTTGATTTGATTGCGTATCATATTGAGCCGTTAAAATCAGTTTTTTATCTGGTGCATACATCAAGACTGATAAGTCTTGATTGGGGAAGTTCTTATGAAAACCTTGAACTAACGATTTCGCTAATTGCTTAACTTCCGTTGGACGAACTTGAGGCGTAATTACCACACCTAGCTTGTTATTGTCACGCACATAGGCGTCTTGAACCATGCCGCTTGCTGTTCTTACAGCCCAATTAGCAAAATCTTCGCCGACTTTACTATTCCCGCGTTCTAACTGAGCATACTCCCCACTACGACTAATTCCTGGGGGTAAAGAAGCTGGTGGTGTCGCTTGAACCGTCCCACTACAAGCAACAGTCGTTGCCAAAACTAAGACCAAGATAAGACTTGTCAAAATTTGCCGAAAATATCTAAATGTCTTCAATTTTACCTCCTTGCTTTCTTACTACAATTGACTTTAATTAATTGGAAAAACATTTGAGCATTCTCAATTGCAACTCATAATTTTGAATTATTAATTAAGG
>JAQYWP010000631.1 GCA_029379285.1 Rhizonema sp. PD38 | reverse complement strand
CCTTGGAGTTTTTGTGCTGTCTTGATATATAAGCTTTTCAGGTTATCCGTCAGTATAGCGACGCGCCGTAATCTCGTCATCAGCCACGAAGACGCTGCGCGCCACGCGCCACCCAGAAGGATCGACGGAGAGGCCCGCCGAGCGTCGGCCTTCCAGGTAGCTCTGGATTTGCGCGCGGACGACGTACGCACCCACGTAGGTCGCCGAGATTCCGGTCCAGCCGCGAGCTCCCGCAGCGTACGGCCCTTGTCCATCCGGCCGGATCGAGGTGATTGCGATCGGCGGATGCGGTCTTTGCAGCGGGCGGACTGCGACGCCCAGCCCGATCTGCCGATCAAGCGAGCGCTCCGTGGTCGTCCGGTAGAACTCGCCTGCGATCCGGTATGGCGGCTCTTCGCTCCAAATCCGGCACATGTGATCGAGCGCCTCCTGGGTCTTGCGGTTGCGGTCCGATCCCAGGTCTCCGATGACCTCCGCGTCGCCGCGAACGCCCGGTCCCACTCCCAGCACGAGCCGACCATTCACTAGGTGGTCAACCATCGCGACCTGGGCCGCCGCCATCGCCGGGTGGTAGTTGGCAAGCGGCAGCACGCCGGTGCCGAAGGTGATCGACGGGCACGCATCGGCCAGATGCGCGATGAAAGCGAGGCTCGATGTGATCGTCTCGGCCGAGTCGACGAGATGCTCGCCGATGAACGCTTCTCGATAGCCGAGTCGATCCGCCAGCACAACCGCTTCGCGGTCCTCGCGGAGAACGTCCGCATAGGGCCGAAGAGGTGGATGGACGGGCTGGATGAAGAATCCGAGCTTCAGAGGGTTCTGCATGGTGGGTCTCCTCGTTGGTATGGCCATGTTGAATGCAGGCGGTGACGTCGTTTCTCTATTCCCTGATAAACATGAATTAGCACATGTTCGGGAATTATTGTCGCGGCATTATTGTGTGTGACTTAAAGGAAAAGTTTGCCGTTTATTAAAGTATAAGTTTACCGGATTATGTGGATGCCTAAGTTCAGTAGATCACAAAGTTTTTTAGAAGTCTTACCACATAGACATTTCAGCAAAACACTCGCACATTGGGAAAGCACGGTTTAATAAGCATTTCAGCTTCGGACGCGCTTCTGTTCTTAGGCGATCGCTATTACAGCAATTTTCAGGTAAAGTCTGCGGGAGAGAAACTTCTCTCCCGCAGACTTTACGTAAATAGACCACAGTGGTTGAACCAAGCAAAGGCATCTTCTTCGGTAATATATGATAACGGCGCAACAAATTTCGCACAAATGATAAGCTGACTTTGAATCTTTGAGCCAACTGACGTTGAGAGCCTTCCTTTGTCTCCCACGCTGATATCACGCTTTGGGACGTAAATCCCCCGAATAAGATACTGGCATTTAATTAAACAAACACTTTATCTTTACAATACCGTATTTTGTGGTTCAATTACCTGAAAATTGCTGTAATATACAGTAAATTAGAAAACTTACTGTTGTTTATAACTTTGATCATAGCTAAGTGGCATAGTATTTGTTCGATGAGCGTGACCTATAGCTATAAAACTGAGCAGGAACAATATCCTTGGGAGTAATATTTGGTGTCAATACAATTAGCAGAATATGACTTTCAAATATTAAAATGTTTTCCTGTTATGTCCCAGTTACGTCTGCACTTGGAGGAAGCTAAGTTTGTCGATCAAGTTCAGTATCAGATGAAAGAGGGATATCAACTTGCCTTTTTTCAAGCAGAGGGGAAAACTGTGGCAGTTGCTGGATTTCGTATTTCTACGTGTCTAGCATTGGGAAGGTTTTTATATATTGATGATTTAGTTGTTGATAAGTCGAAGCAGTCACAGGGCTATGGTCAAAAGTTATTCCAGTGGCTAATTGAATATGCAAGAAAAAACAATTGTGAACACCTAAGTCTTGATTCTGGTGTTCAACGATTTGAAGCTCACAGATTTTATCTAATGCAGCATATGCGCATTACAAGTCATCACTTTTCAATTGAGTTGTAGACTGAAAAAGTTTTCTTTCCTAAACTCCATGAATATTTAACTTTCTCATGAATGATTTAGGATTGGCATCTATACATCAACATATGCCTAGAGTTAAAATTTGGGGAAAAATTTTAGCTTGGTCGGTGGGTGAGGTTTGGGCTGTGATCGCCCCATTAGACCTACCCAATTGGGACGAAGCCGCTCTAATCGCATCTCCTTACGATATTTCCACACTTGGTCGTGTTACTTCTTTTACAAGACATTGAACGCCTGCGAGAACTGGCACTTAGTCATGGAATTGATATTCGCTCTTTCCAGGTGCAAGATGTGAGTTAACGCCTTTAAATAATCGGAAAGAATTTATTTACGCCTTAAGTGCCTTAGCAAGACACAAATAAGCGATCGCGATTATCCTATAATTATTAGATAACCTAATTTTTAACAAAAAATATTAAAATTTCCCTCATATCGCTGCACTGAGCATCGCTATTCCTGAGACAATCAATAACCCGTCTAGGAGCATCTGAAAGAGCCTTGGGCTCATTCGCACAACAAAAGCTTTCCCGACAAAAGATCCGAGCATTAATGACAACCCTGTGATGACCCCTTTAACAATGGCATCAGCTGGCAACGCCCCTAATTCACGAAATGTAATAACCTTGCTCATAAATATCGTCAGTGAACTAGCTGCTTCCGTGGCAAGAAATGCACCTTTAACAAGTCCATAAAATGCAAAAGCGGATACACTCAGCGGACCAGTGGAAACTACTATGCCCGTCAAATAGCCAATCATGCCACCAATTATAGACAACTGCACTAGGCCTACTTTAACATTTTTGCGACTTAACCAATGCCTAAGTGGAACCATGGCAATAAAAAATAGTCCAAGAAAAATATCTACAATAGTCGTCGGCAAAATTATTAAGGTCAGAACACCTAGTGCAGAAGCAGGTATGCCAGGGATAGAATAAGCTAAAACAGCTCGCCAATCAATCTCACGCCACCATACCATAACTTTAGCGATATTACCCATTATGGCAGCAATGCCCATAATGGGAACAGCCTGCTTGGGTCCAAATGAAAAAACAAGTACAGGTAATAGCATAATAGAGGATCCAGTGCCTATGACGCCACTAATAGCTCCAGCTGTCAGGCCCACAATCAGCACCAAAACAAAGCTAAACATGGATACCATTTATATACCTTCTTTTATATTTATCAACAATGCATCGTAATTTGCGTCATATGGCGCGGAAATGCTTTTGAACAGAGCTTAGAAAGAGCTGGTATACAAAAAGAAGCTCTTTTTGACATGCTTGAACTTTCGGCGTGGATTCAGGGGACGTGACGAAATAAGTGCCCATGTGATTCTTGAAGTTTCTACGGCATAGGGCTTTGATCCAAATTTTTAGTAAGCCTGCGCTTCTTGAGCGCCCAATGCTAGGAAAGCGCACATCAGGTACAGGTTGCAAAATTTTTCTCCCACCAGTTCAACATTGCGTGCTTATTTTCGCCGCCAATCTTTAATATTCCAAGTATCGGCATCCCAAGGGGTTATATCCACACCAGTAAGTTTGTTACTACTTCCACTCACTTTGGCTCTAGCAACTAGAGGGATTACGATCGCATCTTTAATCAGTAGGTCATTCATCTGGATAAACAACTGTCGGCGTTTTTCTGGATTTAACTCTGTTGTGGACTGTTTCCAGAGCTTGTCATATTCAGGATTACAGTATCGTGAACTGTTGTTGCGCGACCAGTTATTTTTTTTCTGAGAAATTTCCGCACAAGTCCATCCCTTCATATAAGCACCTGGATCTGGATTTTCATTACCGTTAGTCAGCACTTGTACATCAGCGTAGAAGTGAGCAGCTGTGTCTGGATTAGAAGGATCGCCGGAAAAGTAGATACTTGGATCTATACTTTTGATTTCTACTTTCACACCGATAGATGTTAATGCTTGTTTAATAATTTCTTGAGTCTTCTGTCGCAGTGGGTTGACTCCTGTTTGGAAAACAATGCTCATCTCTACGCCATTTTTATCGCGGATACCGTTGCCATTACTGTCTTTCCATCCAGCCTCATCAAGGGCAGCGGCAGCTTTCTTGAGATCGAATTCGTATTTTGTATTAGGCGAATTGTAAATATCTGGTGCTATCAAGGTATTAGAAATGGGGCGACCAGTCTGACCATATAACTGCTGGTTAATAGTATTACGGTCAATGGCATAGTTAAAAGCTTGACGCACTTTCTTATCGGTAAAGAAAGGATGAGGAAACTGGAGGCTAGAGCGTTCGCCGTCGTTTGTTGCCTTGTTTGGATCGGTCTGATTAAGGAAAATGCGCTCTGCCAAACCTCCAAAAACGGTGTCTACTTTACCTTTACCAGCTGCTTCCAGTTGCTTGAGAATTGGGGCTTCTACCTGGAGGTTCCAAGCAAAGTCAACGTCGCCAGTTTGAAGTACAGCTCTCGCTGCCGAAGTTGCATCGCCACCGCCCTTAAGTTCCACTCGCTTAAATAAAGGTTGACTCGCATCCCGGAAAAAAGGATTAGCCTCGTAGATAACAATGTCACCTGGTTTAAACTGTACGACTCGGTAGGGACCAGTACCGACAGGAGCCAAATTACCGGGGGCTTCCCTAGCGTTTGAGCCACTGTATTTCTCGAAGATATGACGAGGTATGATTAACCCATTTTGACCCACGAATGCCAGTGACCAAGCGGGATTGGCATCTTTGAAAGTTATTTTGACGGTGCGATCGTCAATGGCTTAAACACTTTTTACAGCTTCATGCGGAAGCAGTGGTGGTAGCACCGACAGATGGATTGGAGAGAAATTTGTAAATAAATACCACATCTTGCGCTGTAAAATATTACCCGTCTGACCACTTAACTCCCTGCTTGAGTTTCCAGATGACAGATTTACCATCTTTCGCAAGTCCACCGTTCTCCAAGGAGGGGATTTCTGCTGCTAAAAAGGGAATGAATTTACCGTCTTTGTCATAACTGGCTAGCGGTTCGTAGGTGACTCGACTGGCGTGGAAGTCTTTGAGACCTTGAGATAAATGGGGATTCAAAATAGTTGGCGCTTGCCAGTAAAGCAGTTTTAATGTATCACCATTACCACCAGAGGCTCCAAGCCTAGAATTATTGGCATTGGAAGATTCAGGCGAGGGGGAAGAACAGGCAGTCAAAAATAATACATTTATCAACGAGAAAGCAAAAATTTTACCTCTACTGAATTTATTCAAAAAAGCCATATTTGATTGTTCTGTGGGTTAGTATTGTAAACTTTTTTGTGCCGCTGGTACAACGCATACTGTTGCCTAACAGTTGTATTTGTCTTGCTTTTTACAAGTAACTGTGCAAGTATTAATTAAATCTACCGTATTTTGAGTGACTTATTGTAGATAATAAATAATCGTTGCATTCTGTGAAAAAGATTGTTGGTTCGTAGTTGCGCTATCTTTGCGCTTAGCTCTCTGGGAATGCAACATTTGTTTACATTATTCCCTTGCTTTTTCTCTTCAATTATGAAACAGTAGTATAATAC
>JAQYWP010000630.1 GCA_029379285.1 Rhizonema sp. PD38 | reverse complement strand
GTTATATGTTACTAAGCGTCATCCTAGTTTCCAATTTGATGGCAATTTTATTGCAGTTCCTTTGTGTCAAATTGGGAGTTGCAGCAGGACGAGACCTCGCTCAAGCCTGTCGGGACTTTTTCAGTCCGCAGGTCAGCTTCTGCTTGTGGATTTTGTGTGAAATTGCTATTTCTGCATGTGATTTAGCAGAACTGGTCGGCAGTGCAATAGCGCTACAATTATTGTTCGGCATTCCCTTGGCTGTGGGCGTATGCATTACAGCTTTAGATGTCATGATGGTGCTATTTTTACAAAACAAAGGCTTTCGCTATGTTGAAGCTTTGGTCATTACCCTGATCACGATTATTGGGGTTTGCTTTTTGGCTGAATTATTTGTTGCACGTCCCGACATTGGCGGTATTGTTCAGGGATTTATTCCTCAGTCACAGGTGGTGCGGGATTCAAAGGCGCTCTACATTGCGATCGGAATTTTGGGGGCAACCGTCATGCCTCATAACCTCTATCTGCACTCTTCTATTGTGCAAACCCGTGATTGGCAGGAAACTCCTGAAAAAAAGCGGGAAGCAAACGACAACGCCACAATTGACTCAACTGTGGCGTTGTCGTTTGCTTTATTTATTAACGCTGCGATTTTGATTTTAGCGGCTGCCACGTTCCACTTTTCCGGTCATCAGGATGTGGCAGAAATTCAAGATGCGTACAAGTTGCTATCTCCATTGCTGGGATTTGGACCTGCCAGTATCATATTTGCGTTTGCACTACTAGCATCAGGGCAAAACTCGACCCTTACCGGCACCTTGGCTGGACAGATTGTTATGGAGGGATTTTTGCATATCCGTTTGCGTCCTTGGCTACGACGCTTGTTAACTCGTCTAATCGCCATTGTTCCAGCCCTACTGACAATATTATTTTTTGGCGAAGGTAGCACGACTAATTTGTTGATTTTGAGTCAAGTAATTCTCAGTTTACAGCTTTCCTTCGCTGTTGTTCCCCTTGTGATGTTTACAAGTGATCGCCGCTTAATGGGAGAATTTATGAATCCTCGCTGGCTCAAAATTCTTGCTTATGCCGTAGCAACTATCATTGGTGTATTAAATGCTTGGTTGTTGTTACAGACTTTCTTCGGATGGTTACATCCTAGCACTTGATGCAACAACAGCCAGTTGTAAGAAAATCTGCGGTTGAGAATATCGCTAAAGGCTAGCTCAACCCAGTTTTCATATGGTCGCTAGCGATGTCAAAGATAGGATTATTTGGAACCATCTCCCTACTGGACTGGCTTTCTTTCACGACGTAAAATACAAAGCTAAAAAGTAGACACAGTAAACTTTGTGGCTTGACTCTGGTTTTCAACGGTATGCAACTTATTTTCAAGAAATGCTTTTGAGTGGTAAATGGTGCTAAAAGGAAGGATGATAAATTTGTGACTGATTCATTTTCTCAATAGATAACCTGAGTCTTATATCAAAAAAAAGGGCGACCGCACATTAGATACATAGTATTTCTATCTAGTACCCAACACGATAATCCCAATTGCTATTAGCCCAGCACCGATCGCGTAGTGTAGCAGTGCAGTGGCGCGATCGCCTATCAAGGGACGAAAAAATTTCCGGCTAGCATTGTTCCAGTAAGCCGGAGGTTTGTAGTAGCCCATATTCCGCACTTCAAGATGTAATATCGGGATCTTCAAGAATTATTCCTAATAGTGGGCAATTATTGAGTATTAACACTGATGATTATTAGCGATTTGTGATTGTTATCTAACCACCATTAGCCTGATATTGGAAATCTACGTATATTACACGATGAAGTGCGGAAAGTGGGTAGTAGGTTAGCAAAATTGTAATTAAGCCAGAGATAATACAAGTGATCGCGCTAAGAATTGTCATTTATGATTTAACTTCATCAAACTTTAGCTAATGGGAATTAGTGTGAGAAACGCATCAAAGTCTTGTAGTGTTTGAAGATAGTTGATTTCAGCAGCTTGGTAGTCATAAACCTCATCCACTTCATCGATTCGTTCTAAATGGATGAATACCTCAGTTGAGATTGCCCATGCTAAAAGGTGAATAATACCTAATTTCTGTCTATTGAGCCAACACCGCTCACTCATTGAATGCGCAGTGATTGAGAGCGCTCTCTGTTGGGAGTGTGCTATATTTATTTAAATTACCACAATGATAACTACTCCGGTGATACATTTCCCCTGCGTCTAGTATGAAAACGCTCGGTGGCAAGCTGAACAACGGGTGCTCAAGTTTGTGTCGGTTAACGAATTATTTAAGTTCAAGTCCAATTTTGGTGATCAAGAGAGAAACGTGTTTTAAGGCAGAGGGCAGGAGGCAGATGGCAGAAGTTTTAAAACCCTTGTGCCATGTGAATTTTGGGCATTTTTCTTCTTTTCCCTTCTGCCGTCTGCCGTCTGCCGTCTGCCTTGCCTCAACCAAAGATCACCAAATGTTGCCTTGAACCCAAATAATTTGTTATCTGACAACATAACTCACTTTCTAACGGTATTTTGCTGAAATATCAAGAGCTAGGTTTAGGGCATTTAGTTGAGCTTGTGCTTTCTGTAGAGACTCATACCATTCTTTTTGAGGGTCACTATCTGCAACAATGCCAGCACCGACTTGTCCCCAAACAATTGCTTCAGATGTAGAATCGCTCATATCAGTATATAGCAAAGTGCGAATCAGAATATTTAAGTCTAGGTTTCCCCGCCAATCCAGATAACCACAGGAACCGTAAAATAAGTTGCGCTTTACGGGTTCGAGTTCTTCGATAATTTCCATACAACGAACTTTAGGACAACCAGTAATTGTCCCGCCAGGAAACACAGATCGAATTAAGTCTACAGCGTCATAGTTTGGATGTAGCATACCGATAACATTGCTGACAAGGTGCATGACATGGCTGTAGCGTTCAATTGTCAGGAGTTCATCGACTTTGACAGATCCCCACTCGCATACTCTCCCGATGTCATTGCGCTCTAGATCAACAAGCATGATGTGTTCGGCTCTTTCTTTGGTGTTGCTGATTAACTCTTGCGCTAAGAGCTCATCAGCTGTGGGGGTAGCGCCGCGCGATCGCGTTCCTGCAATCGGTCGAGCTTGAACTTGTTTTCCTGATAATTGTACCAGCCTCTCAGGCGAACAGCTCATCATTGCCCCCCAAGGAGTCTGCCAATAACTAGCAAAGGGGGAAGGATTAATCTGCTGCAAAGCTCGATAAATTGTCCAACTACCACTTGGGGTACGGGTTTCAAATCGCAAGGACAAATTCGCCTGAAAGATATCGCCAGACTGAATATATTTCTTCGCTCGCCGCACCGCCGCCTCATAATCATCCTGAGACATTTGGAAAACAGGAGTGATAGGATTTGTTTTGTAAGTTCTTGGTAAATTTTGCGTTCCCCTCTCTTTGTCTGGTTCCTCTAATTGACTTTGCATAACGTCGAGTTGAGCGGAGTCAGTCGCAGCTAACCACAGAATTTGCTGTTGATGATCCGCAACGGCAAAAGATTCTGGTTCGTACCAGTAGGCGACTGGGAAAGGAAGCAGATCTGCTTTGAGTTGAGGGAGTTGCTCAATCTCCCATGCCAAATCATATCCAAGCCATCCAAGCCAACCACCAGTAAAGGGAAGTTCAGGAGGCACAATTGATTGTGCTTTTATTCTTGCCTGTTCATCCTGATGATGAGAGTTAACCAGACGGCGCAGAAAAGGAAGAATTTCTCCTACAGGCGGTGTCCATAATTGAGGTTTCCCCTGAATGCAGCGGGGAGAACCCGCACAAATCGAATATCGAGCCAGATGAGTGCAGTTTGGAGTCACTGGACTTTCTAGGAGGGTTGCAATACGCTGATAGGAATCATCCTGCACCTTTTCTACATCATCGCTGGTTTGATCTCTGGGATTGAGAAATAGTGCCTCGAAGACTTGTGCCCCACTTAGTTTATCCAGAGGTAGCTTTCGCCAATGCCAAGATTGTATCGGTTTGACCGGTTTCATGGATGATAACATTGGGCTAAATATCTGTGCTGCGATTGCGACATTCACCTCTACTCGGTGATAAAAAATAGCCTTCTGTTGCTCAAATCGATTCCCGATTTGAGCCATCGTCTCTTTTGTGATTGGATGAATCCAATCAGGCACCAGAAACCCCAGTGGCACAGCTACATGGGCATAGCATAGGATATCCGGTGCAGGCAATTGCAGGTTGGGAGTTGACAGAATCTCTTTGTCGTAAAGTACAAGATCTAGGTCGATGCTACATTGGACTTTGCCTTCGTCTCCCCTAATTCGACCTAGTGAATCCTCTATAAGGCGCAGCATCTGCTCATGCAGCTTAAGTGGTGGCAAATTTGTCTCTATCAAGCAGACACCATTAAGGTAAGGTGGGCTTGTCGTTTTGCCAATTGCTGGGTTTTCGTACACTGGAGATACAGCCAATATCCGTACCTGTTGATTTAGAGCTTTTAACCCCAGGACTAGGTTGAACTTAGCCTCATAGTTAGAACCAAAAGCAATTAAAGCAAGTACAGACAAAATGCGTCCCGTGCCCCGTAGTTGGAAAAAATGAAAGTGCCTAACTCTGATTGTATAGTCCCAAGTGTTTGGTCTTAGAGGGTGTTTATCAAATAAATTTTAAGCAGTAGAAGGGTTAAAAATCAGTTAGGTCTCCCGACTGACCGCCCCACTTTACTTTGGATATTTCAACGCTTTCAGTGTATTCATTTAGTGGAGTTTAACAACGAAAAACACGTTTCTAATTGGAATCAAGAAAGAGATTTTCTCCTGGATATTTTATCAGATGAGTGTTTAGGCTACTATCAATTAGTCACCTAATTCTTCTCTCTATTAATTGAATCTTCACAGCATAATGCTCTGATATTTTTGATTAATAGCTTTATTTTACTGTGTCAATAATTTAGGTTTTTCAGTTCAATTTATTAGTCTATTTTATAATTCCAATCTTTAACATCTTCATTTATTTATCTCCGACTCTCTGCCACTTCAATCAGTTCTTATTGGAACTTCATTCGCATCAGCTAGAGCTATGTATCCCCCGCATACCATCCCAGAAATTTCCATAAAAATCAATAATTTTGCGAAAAATTCACAATAAGTTACGACACGATTCGTAGACATGAAACTCCTCGTTTTCAGTAAATACAGGTATTCATCTGTGCTATTGCGTTTTTGGTTTTTAGGCGCTATATAGCAGCACGCAACGAATTGCTACACCTAAATCATGCTGGATACTATTTGGATAGTAGAAAAGATTTCATGCTATTCCTTGTAGATACCCGAATTCCTACAAGACACCACGAGATTGAGCGTTATGACTAAAAGCTTTGTGAAGTATTTAACTTTACAGAAGATACTGGATTAAATCGATACCTATACTCGAAAAGTCTTTTGATTGTATGTATCATCTGTACCTCGCAGATAAGTGTTTTATGTTTAGAGTTAATCGGCGGGCATTCTGACTCAGAGACATATGTTATCTTGATCTCATCACAGCTGCGGGACAGCGTCGGAC
>JAQYWP010000629.1 GCA_029379285.1 Rhizonema sp. PD38 | reverse complement strand
TAAAAAATTATTACCTTCTGCCTTCTGCCCTCTGCCCTCTGCCTTTCTTCGGTCAGTATTCAGCTTGAGAAAATGTTAGAAGGGGTACAAGCCCCCGAATTTATTTAGGAAAAAAAAGACGAAGATTCGTTTCCTTGACACGCAGTGTACTCTGCTCAAGAAATCTTTATTGAAATCCCCGCGCATTTATTTGTAGGGATGCATTTTGAGTTCCCTGGTTCCAAACTCTGTGTTGGCACTCTTTTATTCTTGAGATTCCTCAGAAGTCGGTTGTAATTCGTCGTTTTCTGGCTCTGCTTTAACTTCTTTGGGTTTAAGTTTAGCAGGTTTCGGACCACGCGCAAGGGCCGGATTAACCTGTTGCCTTACTTCGTCCGTATTTTTAGACTTTTTACCTTTATCCGATGAGCGTTCGTTTGAGCGTTCGTTGTTTCTTTTTAAGATTTTAGGTTTGGATTCTACAGAAGGCATAGAATCTAAGTTTTCAGAACTGTTGTCAGTATCGACTTTTAACTGACGTTCAGAGTTGTCAGTATCGACTTTTAACTGACGTTCAGATTTCTTGATTGGACGTTCTACCATTGTTAAGTTGTGTTAATTTACTTCTATAATATATCGTTTGACAAACACTCTCCACAGTCTGTTTTAGAGTACTATAAAATGAAGACAAAGTTTAATAAAAGTTTAGTGAAAGCTTTACAGTCTTTCAGGTTTAAGGAATGGACGAAACACAAAAATATGCATCTTCGCAGACACGAAAGCCTGAAATCGGTTCTGTAACAGAGCGATCGCTAAGTGATAGGTACGCAGCAGGAAAAGCTTTGCGCGAGAGTATCCCCCGTTCCTCTCATAGTAAATGGAGTCCCCTGACCTCGCGACTCGATCCCATCACTTTATTAGAAACCTCCAACCAGGAACGGGTGCCTAAATTGGTACCGATCCGGTATAGTCGGATGCTAAAGTCACCATTCACCTTCTTTCGGGGAGCCGCAATTATCATGGCGACTGACTTGGCAACAACCCCGACGACAGATATTCGAGTACAGGCGTGTGGAGACTGTCACTTACTTAACTTTGGTGGCTATGGGACACCAGAACGTAACATCGTTTTTGATGTAAACGATTTTGACGAAACGCTGAGCGCTCCCTGGGAGTGGGATCTCAAACGTCTGGCAACAAGCTTCGTCATTGCAGGTCGTCATATCAAAGTTTCGGCAAAGAATTGTGAATCTGTAGCACGAGCAGCTGTACGCTCCTACCAAGAACACATCGCTAAGTACGCCCAAATGAGTGCCTTAGAAGTATGGTACTCGCGTATTGACGCTGAGGTTTTGCGTGATTTTACGCGCCATATCCCTCACCGTCAAGGTATGGACAGATATGTAGAGAAACTAACACTTACCTCTGCTCAAGGACTGCCAAAGTTTACAGAAGTACACGGTCAGTGGCGAATCGCTGACAAACCACCTTTAATGTACCACCTACCACCTGACGATCTGCTTGAGAAAGAGGTGGAGTCCGTCTACCAGCAGTACCGTCAAACTCTACGGGATGATCTACAAGTTCTCCTCAATCGCTTTCGCTTGGTTGATATTGCTTTTAAGGTGGTGGGAGTTGGTAGTGTTGGGACTCGTTGTGTTGTCGCACTTCTGATGACAGACGATAATAAACCTCTGTTTCTCCAAATGAAAGAGGCTCGTCCTTCTGTGCTGGAGCCGTATGCAGGCAAAAGCATCTACCATAACCAGGGTCAACGCATTGTTTCTGGTCAACGCTTGATGCAAGCTGCTAGCGATATGTTCCTTGGTTGGACACGTAGCGAAAGTGGGCACGACTTCTACGTCCGGCAATTGCGAGATATGAAGATTGTCGTTGACATTGAGGATTTGTCTGCCTCTCAACTCATCGGCTACTCAGAATTATGCGGGTGGGCACTTGCTCGTAGTCATGCCCGCTCTGGAGATTCCGTAACTATTACTGGCTATCTCGGGAAAAGTGATGTCTTTGAGCAGGCGCTCGCAGACTTTGCGAGCGCTTATGCCAATCAGAATGAGAGCGATTACCACGCACTTGTGGCTGCGGCGAAATCTGGACGGATAAAGGCAGTTGAGGAGAAGTAATCTTTGTAGATCGTATATGGGATGTGGCAGTTAAGGTTTCAATAAGTCTATATCCGGCAATCATAAATCATTCGTGAGTTTTTTAGAAAAAGTTAGGAGTATTCATGACTACCACACAAGAAAAACACGTAAAGAAAAAAGTTAATAAATTACCCGCAGGTCCACGCGATAATCTTTGGGTTCAAACGATTTGGGCAATTATTAACCCAATTGATTGGCTAGAAGCAATGGAAGCGCGGTATGGGGATGTTTTTTTAGCACCGCCATTGGCAGGATTTCCCAGCCAAGTTATTATTAGCAATCCTCAAGCAATTCAAGACATTTTTGCAGCTAATTCTCACCAGTTTATCTCTGGACCAGGAAACAAAACTATACAACCGATTGTGGGGGCAAATTCATTATTACTGCAAGATGGCGAACAACATTTACAAAAACGCAAACTGTTATTGCCTCCCTTTCATGGTGAAAGAATGCGGACTTACGGTCTGCATATGCGTGATATTACTGAAAAAGTAATGAGCAAAATAAAACCAGGTCAACAATTTGTGGCTCGCCATGTGATGCAAGAAATTTCTTTAAACATAATTTTACAGACAATTTTTGGACTCAACGAAGGAGAGCGTTACCAACAAATACGGCAAATTCTCAGCGTCATGCTAGATTCTTTTAATAACCCTTTGAGTGTAAGTTTTCTCTTTTTTAAATCTTTACAAGTCAATTTAGGCAAACTGACTCCTTGGGGTAATTTTCTCCAACAAAGAGAAAGACTTAACCAGCTCCTTTATCAAGAGATTGGCGATCGCCGCAAAAAATCATCTGTAGCTGAAGATATTTTAAGCCTGTTATTATCAGCGCGTGATGAAAGTGGTCAAGCAATGACTGATGAAGAATTACGCGACGAGTTGATGACCATGTTATTTGCCGGACATGAAACAACTGCAACTGCTTTAGCTTGGGCTATGTATTGGATTCATTTTATACCAGAAATTCATCAGAAACTTTTGCAAGAACTCAACTCGATTGATATTATTAACACAGATCCAACAGAAATTGTCCGATTACCTTATTTAAATGCTGTCTGTTCGGAAACCTTAAGAATTTATCCTATTGTTTTCTTTACACAAGCACGAGTTTTACAAGCACCAATGCAATTAATGGATTATGAATTGCCAAAAGGGCAAATGCTGTCACCATGTATTTATTTGACTCACCATCGTCCAGATATTTATCCAGAACCCAAGCGATTTAAGCCAGAACGTTTTTTAGAAAGGCAATTTTCTCCTTATGAATATATGCCCTTTGGTGGTGGCAATCGTCGTTGTTTGGGTATAACTTTTGCCTTATTTGAAATGAAATTGGTGTTAGCAAATTTATTATCTCACCATTCATTTACACTCTTAGAAAAGCAACCTCTACAACCTGCACGTCGTGGTGTTACATTTACACCTGCTGGGGGTGTGCGTTTGATGGTAAACAATTAGCACGTAGCAATTATTTTTAATTTTTGAATTAAAAATTATGTTCTGAATCATAGCTATTACTTCCAGATTGTTAAATTTTGGTGAGTAGATCGGCCACGTGCTTCTGAAAAATACTTAAACCGCCTCGCTTACCCCAATGTCATTATGTGTAAAACTGTACATAAAAATCATATCCAAAAACAGCCATAAAGCCAGATGTCTTGTTTTTTTGAGGTGATTCAAAATAAATTCAAACAAGATTTACAGCTTTCCAGACATTTATCAATTGAAGGATTTGTCTTTCATCAAAGGGGAGTAAATAAAATCTATGTCGAACTTCGATAATCAATTTTATTATAATAGCGTTCCGATTTCGTCTTCGGTGAACTACTGCATTTATCATTGCTATCACTAAACTATCTCGTCTTTCATCAGATATCTGCTGCATTTTATGTTCCCGCCATAATTCATATATAAATTCAACAGTTACAGTAATAATAGAATTTAGTGACACTATATCAATTTGTTCATTGAGTATCAGTAAGCTAACGCTTCCATTATTCCTTAGAATATTGAGTAAATTTGTAAATGGTTCTTTTACCAACCACTCAGATTTTTTAGCCGCTTCAATTAGAACTTGTTCATC
The DNA here is from genome assembly GCA_029379285.1 of Rhizonema sp. PD38. Lineage (GTDB taxonomy): Bacteria > Cyanobacteriota > Cyanobacteriia > Cyanobacteriales > Nostocaceae > Rhizonema. The sequence goes on along the minus strand of JAQYWP010000629.1, from coordinate 1,320 downwards.
TATGGCAATATAATGGTAATTAGAGAGAACAAGCTTAATTATCATTTCATTATAATTATCTTTTTCAAGAATATTGATGTTTTGACAGCGCATTAAAACTAATTGTGTCCAAACACCATCAATATTAAACTTAGCTTTTGCAACTTGTCGTAATGTCCAGTCATCAGAATAGAGTATGTTTCCTGGTTCACTTGCGATTAATATTGTGTCAGAGAACGAAGTTCCTATTAGTTTTTCTAACTCTATCCTTTCGTCTCCTCCTATATCTAGAGCTGCATGACAAGGTAAAATTTCACAATTAGTATTTATCCAAAGAATAATTTTTTCTAAATAGTCTGCAAAATTTTTTACTGATTCGGGAGGAGTTTCATGAATGAAATATTTGTTACCTTCTTTTGTGAAAAAAGCAGACTCTTTTAATTCGTTGATTCTGTAATCTTTTAGAGCTTTTTGTAAAATATCTATAGTTGATTGTGCTATTCCCAACTTTCCAAATACGTTTACTACTACATCAGCAGCATTTAAGCCATGTAAAGTTAGAATTGAAACGATATCAATTATTAATCTAATAGGCTTAGTTACGAGTAACGAGTTAGCGTGACTCCTCTCTTCAGCAGTTCCAGTACAACAACGTATACCTAAATCTTCTTTATTTATTAACCCACCCCATACTGACAATACATCTCGATTTACAAGTTTTGCAAATGAACCTATAGGAATTCCGTGTTGTTTGTATAACTTTTCCACCTCTATAAAATTGTCATTATTCTTATCGAGTACGTTTTGAATACTCTTTGGTAATTCGTCTTTGGATTCATTAATATCTATTGGTACTACCCAGAAACCTTGGGTATTAGGAAATTTATTACTAAGTAAGTCTAAACTTTTTTGAAAAGCGTAAACATATTTACTTTTGATATCAATTATTTTTCTAACATCTTTACTAATGTAATCTTCTTTTATAGTTACTTCATCATCTATGGTTTTTCCAAGTAGCTTTTGCGCTAAGGGATCTTTTAAATTAATTTCGTCTTGCTCTATTTCTGTATTATCGTCATCTACTAAGATAAACCAAGAAAGTGTTCCATATTTGTCTTGCAAGCAAACTGCTGAATTCACACGAACTTTAGTGTGTTCTAATAAATAGTTACTATCAGTTTCACGTTGAATAAATGTAACGAAATAATTAAAATGTGCTTTCCCATGATTAAAGAATTTTTTTCTGAATTTATACAGTGTTTCAAAATATTTTTCTCTCAAGCCTCTAACATCGTATAAATTTATAATTTTTAAACAGAATTCAAACGATAGCTTGTTTAT
>JAQYWP010000628.1 GCA_029379285.1 Rhizonema sp. PD38 | reverse complement strand
ATTTTGATAAATATCAAAATCCTTTTTTTCTTTTATACAATGAGTTCCACTCCCATCAAAACCAATGTTTCTGACTAAAGATTGTAATGGATGAAGTGTTAGTCCCCCTAACATAAATGTACTCAAATACCAGCGGATATCCCATGTATCTATCTTGCTATCAACTTCTGAATTAAGCATTTTAAAGTATGGATATGAGTTGTTAAAGTCAAATGCATACTTAAGTGCTTTATTAGTTTTTAATCTTTCGTATCCTAGCATATGAGGGTCAAAGTATTTCCAAGAACGCTGCCAGGTTGCCCATCCCCATGAGGTTATAAATGGTAGGAAGATGGCATCTGTCTCTACATTTAGTTGGATAGGATACATATGCCCAGAAATCTCCATGACTCTAGGATTATCCTTATATATCTCAAGGGCTTTATTCATATAATCTAAGAAGAACGGTGACACGATTAAGTCATCTTCAAGCACAATAACTCTACCGTATTTTTCACAGACTTCTGTGACACCACTAATAATGGAATTAGCACATCCCATATTGCTTTCCCGTTCAATGAGCAGTACGTTTTTACACCACTGTTTACTTCTAACGACTTCTCTGACTTGCCTCACACCTTCCTCGTCTTCTGGTCGTTTAGGACCATCACAAAAAATGAATAACTCACTTTTTTCTGCTCCCTCATTTTGAGTCAAGGATTCGAGGGATTGCCGTGTATGCTCTGGTCGTTTATAAGTGAAAAAAGCAATAGGTGATCTTTCCATAAAAATTTAGTAATTGCTTTTGAAGGTTAAGTTTCGTTATTTAACAAACTTATTATTAGGCATTGTGATTTTTAAGCGATAAAGAAAATCATGATATGAAAGCTGTTCAACCATCTCGTATAAAGGAGTCAAAAACGAATGGACTTCATCGAAAAATCTTGATTCAACTAGTATATGTTGTGGTTGGTACTTTTTAAGATTTAAGCCTAATAATACATCAAGCTCGTACCCTTCAACATCTAAGGATAAAAAATCTATTGTAGGTAGATCAGGGATTTTATTCAATATAGTTTCAAGGGTGATGGCAGGTACTTTAACAGTATAAGTTTCTGCAATTTTCTGGCATTTTAAACCATCTTGAATGTGTTTTTTTTGAAATTCTGAATTCTTGAGTGAACCTTCTGCTACTGACATAAGATTTGCATAATGCATTTCTACAAAATTATTAGTAAATTCTTGAGATACTAAAGCATAGTTATAAACTAATGAATTATTTCTTATGCATTTACACTTCTCATACAAACTAGGAATTGCTTCGACTAAAATACCCCGCCAGCCTAAAAACTTTTCTAAATAATAAGTATTGCTTTGATTATACCCATCATTAGCACCGACTTCAATAAAGAAACCACTTTCAAAATTTAGATATTTCTCAAGCTTTTTATCTAAGTTGTTTAGAGCTGGTCTAGAGAATGTTGGATTTCCAAAAGATTCGGAGATTTTCCGAAGAATAGTTTTCAATTCACTTTTCATCTAAATTTCTTACAACGTGTACATTTAAGGTTAAGAGGGCAGAGAGGAAATAAATTATTTACGTGACTCATAGCTGCACTTCCCACCTCTGCCTTTCTTTGGTCAGATTTAACTATATACCAAGGTTTTTGGCTATTAGTTAGAATTCTCGATGCTTCAAGCTACCAATTCCATGCACTGGTTGGCGATCATAAGCAGGACTAAAATTGAACCCTCTCGAAAAGAAGAATGAGGTTGTCCAAGTATAGGAATTAATCGGTCCAAATCCCGTCATGTCTACTTGAATTAGATCCGATTCTCGTAAAAAATTAGCTGTCTTTTCTCCCCAATCAGAATTATCAAGTATGATCATGCCTGTTTCGCTCAGCTGATCTCTGGCTACAACAGCACATTCATAGCGATGACTACCATCAATTATTATGACATCAAATTTTTTATCGTTATTTAATATAAGGTTAATATAGCTTTTTGTGTCATTAATAAAGTAATAATCAACATTGACTGGCAATTTGATTTTAATTCTGTTATACCAGTCCTCATTGTCTTCAACTGATACTAGCGATTTACAACGTTCAGCCCAAAAAATTGATGAATACCCTGAACCATATTCAAATACTTCTTTTTCCAAAAAATTGAGTTGCTTAATATAGTCAATAGATGGGTATGTGTACCAAGGTATTGGACTACCATCCTTATCAATACATGCCCAGTCTCGGGCTGTTTGAAGATGACCATATTTAAAGTTTAGTATTTGATAAGTTTTGAAAGAGGCACTAATAGTTTTGGGAACTAACTTGGTCAGAATTGGTTTAATCATTTTTTTACTTTGAAAAGCTGAGTTTTGAATGGTATTGAGTATTAGCAATTCATTTTTTTAGCTTTTAATCAACCGCTTTTTTATAGATCATATACAGAAATATAAAAAAGATTATATGGCGATACTGAATGAGCCGTAAAAATTAGTCTTTGAATGAATTGCTAAGTACGCAGAGAAAGGAAGCAGAAAGATTTTTACAACTGATTTAGGACTGCTATAGCCGAAAAAAAAGAAGTGAATTAATCTGAATTCTAAATATTTCCTGAGTTTTTTTATGAGCGGCATGAATGAAAAATCCGGACAATGCATAAGAAATTACAGTGGCGATCGCCGCACCAGTTCCACTGTAGGCAGGAATCAGAAATAGGTTCAACAGTACATTGGTAATTGCTCCTAGCAAAGTTCTGTACATAGAAAGATGAGTCAAACCCTGTGCAATAAACCAGGATGAGGTGCCAATTCCCATAAAAACAAACAAAGACGCCCAAATGTGAATTGATAATACTTGTCCTGCCTCTGCATATTCCTTGCCAAACAGCATCGTAATTATAATTTCTGAGAGAAATGTCATTGGTAAAGCAATTACAATGGAAAGCAACGCGAGTATACGTAGTAATTGTTCTATTCGTCGATAATAGAGAGCTTCATTAGTTTCTTTGGCTGCAAAAATTGAGGGAGAAATTGAAGAGGCGATGACCATCGGGATAAAATACCAAACTTCAGAAATACGAGCTGCAGCCGAGTAAATACCAACAGCCTTATTCCCAACCATTTCTCCCAGCATAATTTGGTCAATTTTCATGTAAATAATAACAGCAAAACTGGAAAAAATTAGAGGCCAACTTTCTTTGAAGAGAGCTTTAGCAATTGGAAAACTCCAACGCCACAAACAAAGTGAGTGTCCTTTTATCCTGTAAACAATCACCAAACTCACAGCACTCAATGCGAGTTCTGCCAAAGTCATCCAGGCAAAAACAATTAATGGTGCCTGTATCGTGATCAGAGCAATTTTTAACAGAGTAATAAGTACAAACGCTATATTTTTGCTAAATACAGGGTATTTTGACTGCATTTGAGACTGAAACCAAAGGTTGATCGTGTCAAAAGCCAGAAAAATTCCTGCTGCTGCCAAACTTGCTACCAACCAGATAGTGAGCTTTTCATCATGCCGTAACAGGCAAATGGAACCAACGGCTAACAAAAAAGATATAACCCCACCAAACAATTTGAGCCAGAAAGCTGTCCCTAAAATTTGCTCTTGATCCCAAGAGTGAAGCACAAGATGGCGGACTGTTACGCTGTCTAACCCCAAGGTAGCAAACGGACTGAATAGTGCTACAAAGGCAGTGACGTAGTTAAACAGACCAAACTGCTGTGCTCCTAAGTATCGGGCAATCCAAATCCCCACAGCTAACCCAATACCCAGACGAAGAATTTGGTCAGCGAAAAGCCAACCTGTATTTGTAATAATTGCACGCGGTTCAGGACCAAGTTTCCGACCAAATGACAATAACTTTTGAATGTTGTACTTACCTAGCATGAAGCTCAAATATGCTCTTTTTTTGGCTGAAAACTCTCTGCTGCTACCTGCTTAGACTTATGACTCTGAGTTGTGTTAGAGCCATTTTTTTCGTAGTAATAACTGGAGTAGTAACCGTAGCGGCTTCCTCCGATTTCCCCATTCACCACCATTCCCAAAACTCGTTGTTGAGATTGCTCCAATAGTGTCTTTGTAGCAGTAGCTACAGTAGATTTAACCACGCCAGATCGCACAACCAGCAATATCCCATCTGCTAATTTGCCTAAGATCATTCCATCCGCAAAAATACTTAATGGTGGAGTGTCTATAATTACAAAATCATAGTTTCTCGCCGCTTCTGTAATCAATGAAGCCATCCGCTGTGAATCAAGTAAAGCTACTGGGTTAGGCGGAATTGTGCCAGATGTTAACACTTCCACGTTAATCACAGCTTCTTGAGGAGTGGTTTGCAACTCAGTCTGACCCGCTAGGATATTGCTAAGCCCTACTATGTTGGGTATTTGCCAAATTTGCTGTTGACGGGGGTGACGCATGTCCGCATCCACCAGTAGAACTCGGCGTCCCATTTGCGCTGTAGCTACCGCCAAGTTAGCTGCAACGTAAGATTTACCCTCTGCTGGAATTGAGCTTGTCACCACAATTACTTTGAGGGTTTTATCAGAGACTGTGAAACCCAAGTTTGCCACAAGCATCTCAAAAGCGGCATTTACTGGCGAAAAAGGATTGTTGAGTACAGGCAGTTCTAAATGATGCTCACTACCCTCTGTAACTTTTTGAGTATGTAGAGGAATCGTAGCCAGCAAGGGATAGCGCAAAAGCTTGTTAGCTTCTTCAACTGTCTTCACAGATTTATCCACACTTTCTAGCATGAGAGCCGTCCCCACAGCCAGTATCATTCCCACAAATCCTCCTAGTGCCAGGTTTAAGAGTATTTGAGGAGAAATTGCTTTTTTGGGAACTATCGCCTCTGAGACGACCCGTGCATTACCAACATTCTGGTTCTCTACAACCTGAACTTCTTGCAATCGCTTGAGCATTTCTTCATAGGTTACTCGCGCTACATGCTGCTGTCGTTCTAGCTGTTGCTGTCTTTGTTGTAGTCGGGGTATGTCTCCCAAGCGTGCGCGGAAAAGCGAGAATTCCTTCCTCAAGACTTCTACTTGATTTTCCAATCCCAAACGTTCTACTTCTGACTGTACTAGATTGGCAGTTAAAGTCTGCTTCAGTTCTCCAATTTGTAAATTCTGCTCTGGCACAACTTGCTCACTGCTAAGGGTTTTGGCGACTCGCCGTTCCAGTTGTTCTCTGAGAGCTTGTTCTTTGCTCATCAGATTGACGATAATTGGGTGTTCATTCTGAAAGCGAGTACGCTCCACAACTAACTGGTCTTGTACCTTCTGGTACTCGGTTAGCACTTGCTGCACACTATGAGATTGACTTAAGGAGTTAAGAGCTACTGCTTGCTGTGTATTCGATTTCAACTGACTTTGCAAAGCTCGAGAGCGAGATTTGACATCTGCCAATGCAGCTTGAGCTTTGGTTATCTGGTTTGATAACTCACTTAGCCGTTCCACCCCTGTCTTTGCTTCTTCGTCTAGGGCAACAACACTGTTTTTTTCTTTAAACCGACGCAATGCAGCTTCTGCTGCCACAGCTCTATTCTCGACATCAGGT
>JAQYWP010000064.1 GCA_029379285.1 Rhizonema sp. PD38 | reverse complement strand
ATATATTTCTCACGACTTGGAGGTTATGCAAATAAGGCAGCTATGCTGAACGGAAGAGAGCTTTAGGCAAGGTTACGTTTCGTTACGTACATAAAAATTTTGGGGACGACTTACTGAAATTGAGGTTTGTCGTAAGGAGAAAGCGTGCTTGAAAAGCGCTCTTTGCGCTTGCTACGAAAATATATATACCATTACGACGCACTAATTAGGGTGAAAGCAGCCCAATGTCTGGGTTCTGGATACTTTTTCATTGTTGCTAATATTGCTTGACGCAAGGCGTAAGCTTTATTAGGGTTTTTATTTAGATTCTCATAAAACTTGGTCATTAGCAATACTGTTTCTCTGTCCGACGGATTCCATATTGAAGCAATGACGCTAGGCACTCCGGCGGCAAAGAAAGATCGAGATAATCCAATCACACCATCTCCAGTAATTCTGCCTAAAGCTGTATCACAACTACTTAAAACTACTAGCTCTGCATTTAAGTTTAAATTCATAATTTCGTCAGATTTCAGCCACCCGTCATCTTGAATCGATGGTGCAAAAGCAAGTTCGCCAGGGATATTCATTCCCTCAAATTCAAGAATACCCTGTGTTGCAAAGTGAATAATTCTAGCTTGGGACATTTGCTGTTTGACTGTGGTTTCTGTTGCTACATTACCTGTGAGTGCTTGGGTATTGAAAAGACGAGCAATTTTGTTTGCTTCTTCTTCTGCGCCTGGTAGCTGACTCAGCTTCTGCGGCTTTTCCCCAGGTTTGGGCGATACGGTGGGCATCGTAGGATTACCGACTATCAGCACATCTTTTGCGACTCCTTTAATTTGTTGCTGTCGTTGATAAAGTAGATCCAGCACTTGAATAGAAGGAGCAGTAGAAATGGTATGCTTTTCAATTAGGTATTTACCGTTTGCATCTGGTAACGCCGCGAAGGGAACAAGAAATAGCGAACTTTGAGGAATGAAAATTATTTTATCATCCGGTTGAGTTGGTAAAAGGTCTGCAATGGGTTGAATTAATAGTTGATAAAGTCTTTTTAAGTTTTCTGTTGAGCTAGGCTTTGCTGTTGTTTCTACTTTAATCATGCCTTTAACATTTCCACGGCTGACACCAATTGACAGACGACTGCTGGTAATTAAATCAGTTAAAGAAGTTTTTTCTTTCTGCCACAGTGTTTTTAAGTCAGCCTGACGAAATGTAATTTCACCTGTAGGTTTAATCACCCAAATATACAATTCTGATTCCTTCGCTTCTTGTTTACCTTCTACATTAAACTCATCAGTTATAATTGAATATTCAACGAGTGTAGCGTTTTGTTGTTTGGCAACTTGTTTAATTTTGTCAAGCGATGGAATCAGGGATACATCATTTTTCGCTGATAAGCGCTTTGCCAATAAATCCACTAACGCACGGGTACGCCCTCGTTCAGAAATGACGAGCGCTGCTTCGGTTGGATTCTGAGCAATGAGGGTTTTTTGCAATTGATGGTAGGGTAATGCACGGATATTTACAGCTTGTGCTAATACTTTATTTGTCCTGATACAATTTAAAGGTATTGAGATAGTAGCCATCATGATAAAAATCGGAGCCAGCTTAGGGATGAAGTGTAAAAAAGTCATTCTTCGATTTTTCATTTTTGTGGTAATTTAGCTATTTTTTAAAGTGTCAGAAACCCGATTTCTTTAAGAAGTCGGGTTTATAGCTAACTTTTAGCTTGCTTCTATATTTTTAATTGCGGTGTCTGCTTTTTGGGCAAAGTCTTGATTTCTTTCTTTTTTAAACAGCATGGATGCTTTGCGTAAGTCAGCGATCGCTCCCTGTCTGTCTTTTAAAGCATAGTTAGCAAAACCCCGAAAATAATAGGCGTAGGCAATATCGGGATTAATTTCCACAGCTTTATCAAAATCCATCTTAGCTACTTGATATTGTTCTAATGAAAAACTGGCTAATCCTCTACCGACATAAGCATAAGCATTGTTTGGTTCAATTTTAAAGACTTGGTTAAAATCTTCAATTGCTCCTTTATAATCTTTCTTTTCAATCCGTTTATATCCTCGTTCCAAATAGGTTTTAGCATCGTTTGTATTCTCTTTCTCTGAGTTGGGAACTTGTGCTATGACTTGCGTATGACTTGCGATTTAAATATTGGTTGAGTGTTAAACAAGCTTCTAGCATCAGCTTTGGGGCTAATGGTGATTGTTCCCAATGCTAAGATTGCTACTGCTAGTTTTAAACCTTTCATAGTTGCTTCTCCTAAAAATTTACTTGCTTACTTACCTATATATATTTCTGAAGGGGTGGGAGGTTATGCAAAAATTCGGCAAGTAAATTAAATTTTTTTGTGAGAACTTATACAAAAACTTTCTCAGGGGGCTATGTTCACCACTTTTTAAGGAGGGCTAGGGGGGATCAAGCCTTCACTGAACCGTATTGAATAATATCGCAGTCCTATGTAAAAATCTCTCTCTCTTTCCTCGGCGCTCTTGGCGTCTTGGCGGTTCATTCAAAAAAAAAACTAAATATTATTAACATATTAGCATGATGCTCATTTTTTATCTGTAACTCAATCGATAAAAGCTATAATTTTCAAATCCTCCTTTAAAGAAATACTATATAAGTCTTATTTGTAATGAATCAGAAACCCGGCTTTTTTGAGAAGTCGGGTTTCTAATACCCGTTTATTGAGAATTACACAGCTTATCGGGAATCTCTTGGCGAATTTGAGCCAATTCTCCAGAGGGTTTTTCTACAGAGTAAACTTGCTGTAACGCATCTACCCACAACTGGTTTTGAACAAAATAACTGGCTTTGGCTAAAGCGATCGCCTCATTATCAACTTTTTTTGTTTTACGTTGATTTTCTAAACTATTCAAATAGGTGGTAACGCGATCGCGTTCTTGTACATCCATCACCTGAAAAGGAACGGACTTCTTGGGAGACTCATTTTCAAACACCAGCCAGTCGTATGTTTGGCCTGGTTGTAGCGCCTTTCCTGTATAATTTGTACTCTGCATCCCTACTACATTTTTACTCCACGTATCTTCATGACTACCTGCTATCCGCACGGCTATTTTTTGTACCGATCCTTTCCAGATAAATGTAGGGTGATCGCTCCAAACAATTCTACGTTCAGTTGGAGCATCTGGAGAAATCATGCAGATAAATATAGGATCGCGAGAACCACCTTTGCGCGGTTGTATGGGAGGTTTCTTGCTCAACAAAGCCAGAGAAATGTTTGTCCAAGAAAAGGTTTGTTGTATTGAAGTTTTCTTGACACTTTGAGCTTGATTGGGTAGAATAGTAAAAGCTGTGGCTGACAGCAATAAAGTAGGCAACAAAAACTTATTCATGAACTTTTCTCCTCAACACTGATGGTAGAACATAGATACACAAGGTTGCAGACGGTAAAAACCAAGGCAAAAGCACAGCAGTAGATGAAATGTAAATCTGCAAACTAATCAAACCATAAATAGTTGTGATTATACTTACCAGTATTAAATCTGAAAGGCGATGAGACTTTCCTTGCCGCAATAAATATATTGTTTTTCCCAACAAGATTGCTAATCCAATCATCCATAAATCCGGAATCGGCACAACCAATCTTTTATTAAGAATATGATGTACCATGTATGCATGATATTCGCCACCTGTCATAACTTGACTTGGGTTAACAGGATTTTCTTGACTTCGCCAATAAGCAACTGCTGCTGGTAGTTCAAAATTATCCTCCTTATCTTGCGATACACCAGCTTCACCATATCCCCCAGGCGCAACAATCACAACTTGCTGTTGAAAGCCTTGAGGAAAATGACAAGTACGACTGGTATCGCGACAAAAAGAATTAAAGTGATTTGTCCCCAAGTTTCCCCCCTTCAATAATTTCCAAGCGGGAACAGAGTCATATACTTGATTAGGGGGAATGGAAAAGTCTATAATTGGATGCAACCACATTTGACCAATCCAGTAACTTAAGGCTGTCAGTGGTTGTAGATGCGATCGCTCTGGTGTTAAAACCGTTTTATTGTCAGCTGCGCTTATCTGTTGCCAAAAATCTTTCTGACTGTTTAATTGCGGCTGTGGCGCATTAGTTCGTCGCTGTAACTGATGAGAAATAGCCAACAAGCCAGCGAAAAACAAAGGGTTTTCCTGAGACTTGACAATCGGGAACAACTGCATATATCCAGGCAAAACATCGATTTCGCCTTGCAAACTCCAGTTTGGGCTAGCGATATCGGGTAAAACATTCAGCCATTCCCCATTTTTAACGCGAGTTGTAGTCAAGACAAATGTTATCGGGTTTGGAGTTTTTACTGCAGCTTGTAGAGATTGTGCGAGAATGCGATCGCTTTTTCCTTGATGTCGATCCAAAGAATAATCTATACCAACTACCCTGGCTTTTGCAAGAGTAAGTTTCTCAACCACCTGCGATAAATACTCGCGATTCATTGGTTTGGGGTTCGATATACCTGCATCTCGAATTGACTTTTCATCGATTTCTACTAATACAACTGGAGGAGTCGTTGCCTTTTCGACTTGATTTGTTATTTGACGATATACTGCCTGTACCAGTATCCGACGTTCCAATAAAAATTGCTGCACGGGTAGTTGTAAACTAATGAATACCAGAGATGAGAGAGCGATCGCTTCCCGACGAGTTGGTATCAAAGTTTTGAGTTTTGCTTTGATTCCGAAAGGTTCTATCCGAAATAAAGCTGCTTCCGGATGTTTAAACAAAGAAGGAATTAAGTAAGAACTCGGATAAGTCAAATTCTTTTCTAACTTCAGATACTCGCAAGCCGCTAACAAAGATTCGTGAACATCTTTGTATTCTGTCAAAGCTTGCAAAAACAAAACGAAAAATTCCTCAGCAACACGGTTGTGAATTGGTTCTCGCATAACGGCAACTTGACTTAAACCCAAGTCAATCAGTTTATTCGCGATACTCAAACCGCTACAAGAATTAAAAATTGCAAACTGCAATCCACGTTCTTTCGCAACAGTCAAAAATGGGACTATTTCACTGAGTGATAAAGTTACGTTAGGGGCTATAGAGAACTCTCCTCCTGTTAAACTATTTTCATTACTATGTCCTGCAAAAAACAAAATATCCCATCCAGTTTTCGATGCAATAGTCTCAACTATTTCAGTTTTTAACTCAGTAATATCTTTTCCAGATTGCCAACCGACAAATTTAACCTCGGCAATTTTTTCTAAAGAACGAATTGCGGATTTCTCTGAGTTAAAGTTTAATCCAGTGTCATCACCTAAAATTGCCAAAACTCTCGCTTGACGATTGCAGCGATGATTTGAAGTTGTCACCTTTCCCCAGATATTCAAAGGTGCGCGGACGATATGAATTTTATCAGCAGCAAATTCCGTACTAATTTCCCAAGCTTCCCAAGGTAAACGTGCCAAGTCTAAAGGACTGCAAGTGAGAAAGACTTCTACGGGAAGCGTAGTTGTTGCCAATTGTTTATTTTTATTAGCGATGACTGAACGAATATCATATAATTCAGCACTGCGTAACCAATTGTGAAACTCATACAAAAGCTGTGCTTCTGCTTGGACTAATTTGGCGTGCCAATCAATCTGTGGTGCAGCTAAAATACCAGCATCTGCGACTCTTCCCCGCAACGAAGTTTGATAAAAGTTTAGATAAATTCTCTGCCAATTTTGATAAAGCTTAGTTAGATTTTCCGGATAAGTAAGTGTCGCATGTATTTGTTGTCCTTGACCCCATGATAGTTCAAATAAACAAATTTTTTCTATTTGCTGTACTTTAAGGTGTAAGTTATTCATCTTTAGATTTGTAAAAAATGATGAATTAATTATTATGTTTCACCAATTAAACTATTGCACAATTTCCCCTGTACTCGATTGGGCAGCAGGCATAAGCAGAGGAGAGTGAAAGCACTCTTCGTTGGAAGGGCGAGATATTTATGACGATAGAACATTAGCAACTCCTCCAGATGGTTACAAGTAAATTGACACACACTCTTATATTTCTGAGGGTAGGGTAGGTTATGCAAAAATTAAGGTAGGCGTGCAAGATGTCAAGAGGAACGACAACTCTTACGAAGTCGGAGATCTGTGGTATAATCCCCAGACTACTGAGATTCCCGAATCAGGGTGAAAGCTGCCCAATCTATTTGCTGCTGTTGTAATAAATATAAAAGCGTTCACTATCTATATATTTCTAGGTATATTGGGGTTATGCAATTTTTGGCAAACAATGAAGAGAATGGTAGAGTTTACAGCGATTTTCAGATTAATAGACACAGTCTTCGCATTCACCTAATGTGCTTGCTTGGTTGTCAAAGTTGCTAGGAACGAGGCTAGAAAACTTCTGCCTTCTTCACTTCGCCTCACCAATTAAGGTAAACGCAGCCCAGTTTATGGGCTGAGGGTGTTTTTTCATAGTGTTGAGCATAGCAGAACGCAATGCAACAGCTTGATCGTGATCGCTGTGCAAATTTTGATAAAATTCGGTCATTAATTCCGATGTTGGGGAATCTGGAACCGACCATAGGGAGACAATGACACTAGACGCACCAGCAGTAATCAGAGAACGAGATAACCCAATCACACCATCACCAGTAATTTTACCTCTGCCAGTGTCGCAAGCACTCAGGACAACGAGGAGAGCGTTAATGGGTAAATCGACAATTTCCTCCGGGGTAAGCAAACCGTTATCGCTTGCTGTGGGCGCAAGTGTGATCGCTGTAGGTATACCTTTGTTCTCTCCTTCGAGTAATAGAAGTCCAACGCCTTGGAATACTGTTCCAGATTGTAGTAAATTTGTCCAATCGTGTAGAGAGTTCCTTCTTCACCTTTGCGATCGCCAAGCTCTCTAACAATGACTAAAGCCTGTTGAAATGTCTCTAACGCTTCTCGAAACTGGCTTTTATGAAACTGCTCGAAACCTAGTTTGACAAGCCGCAACACCTCCTCTGCTCGTTGTTGTGTTGTTTGCGCCTGGTTCGCCTGGGGTGATGGAGTCGTTGAAGCCGCACTGACAGTGAATGTCAGGGCAATTACTAAAGTAGCAAGGGTAAAGCATTTTAGACGGTAGAACATCGGCAATTCCTCCAGTATTCCTTGAGTAGAGCGATCGCTCAATTATGTATATCTCTAAGTACCACAAACGTTATGCAAAGATTTGGCATTAGAGTATTAACACTTAAAGAATTTTTGCAACAGGTAGGGAAAATATCATGAGCAACTTAAATGTGCACATTCCTGATTCTTTATACAGACAAATTGAAGCCTTAGCAGTCAAAGAAAATATATCCCTTGAGCAACTTGTAGCCATAGCCTTATCCGCACAAGTTTCAGCATGGATGACTAAAGACTATATAGAAGAAAAAGCTAAACGTGGTAGTTGGGATAAATTTCAGCAAGTGTTGAATAAAGTTCCAGATGTAGAGCCAGAGGATTATGACAAATTGTAATTACTGAAATTCATTAGGTAGAAACACTTGAATGATCGTACTTTTGAGCAGCTTGATTAGTCGTAAACAGTGAGGCAACGACAGGCGCACCCTACTCACTCAGCTTCCCCAATCAACGTAAACGCAGCCCACTGCGAAGGATTGCCATACTTTTGTTTGGTAACCAGCATCGCGTTTCTTAATGCTGTCGCTTTGTCAAGATTTTGTTGCAGATTTTGATAAAATTGAGTCATCAAAAAGGCGGTAGAATCATCGGAAATTGCCCACAATGAGACGACGACACTAGGTGTGCCTGCGCTAATCAGAGAACGAGATAAACCAATCACGCCATCACCTGTAATGCGTCCGCGTCCAGTGTCGCAAGCACTCAAGACAACCAATTCGGCATTCAGTTTTAAATCTAGGATTTCAGAGGCTGTCAATAAACCATTATCGCCCTGATTGACCTTCTTACCCTGAATAGAGGGGTTTGGTGCAAAAGCAATACTACTGTTCAAACCTTGGACATCATCAAGTATACCATGAGTCGCAAAATGAACGATGCGTGCAGAAGGTAAACGTTGCAATACTGCGGCTTTGGTTGCTTGATCGCCGATCAGGGGTTGGGTTTTGAGTAGAGGTGCGATCGCTATCGCTTCTTTCTGGGCACCGGGTAACGGGGGTAATTGTTGCGGTGGTTCACCAATTGTCAGCGACACAGAAGGCATTGTCGGATTCCCAATCACCAACGCATCCCCACTCCCTACTTTCAACTTCCCACTCCCCTTTCTTTGCTGGTGGGTTAAACTTAACACTTGAATCGATGGTGATGTGAGGATGGTGTGTTTTTCAATCAGGTACTTACCGTTTTCATCTTGTAATGCGGGAAATGGAACTAGGAATAAAGAACTTTGTGGAATAAAGATGACCCTATCACTCTCTTTTTTGGGTAAAAGGTCTGCAATGGGTTTAATTAATAATTCATGTAACCGCTTGAATTGATTTTGGTTCGAGTGTACACTAGGATTGTATACGACATTAACGCCACCGCGACCTCGCACACCGATAGATTCACGACTGGCGATCGCTAACTCATCTAAGTTAGTATTATCTTTTTGCCAAAGAAGTTTGAGGTCAGCTTTACGAAATGTAACTTCACCCGTTGGTTTTATAACCCAAATATAGAGTTCCGATTCTTTGCCTTGTTGTTTACCAGCAACTTTGAATTTATCGTAAATAATCGAGTATTGAACGAGTATTGCCTTTTGGACAAGAGCGATTTGTTTAATCTCCTGAATTGTTGGTGTCAGGGGCTTTATTTGAGAGTTTGAGCGAGAAGCGAGTAACTCAACAAACGCTCTAGCGCGACCGCGTTCAGCTATTTCTAGGGCTGTGTCAGTTTTATTTTGGGCAATTAGGACTTTTTGTAAAGTGACGTAGGTGTTACGTTGCTCCTCAAAAATTGAGACTTTGTTCGTATCGTTTAATTCACCTCGGAGAGATTCAAGAACAGTTATTCCCTCGAATAGAGTTTTCTTTGAATCGGCAAGATTACCTTCTTTGTAGAGACTATATCCTAGATTGTTCAAAGCTATCCCCTCGCTTTGACGGTCTTTAATTTCTCGATAAATAATCAGTGCTTGTTGCCAAGACTGTAATGCTGCTTGAAATTGACTTGTATCATACTGCTGTATACCTTGTTGAAGCAATCTATCTGCTTCAGCTTTCCGTTCATTCGCCGTTTGCGCCAACACCTGCGATGCTGTGAATGCTACTGGCAAATTGGTCGCTAAAGATGTTGATAAAACTGTCAGTAGGGTAATAAATACACTCAATCCAATTTTGTATGAACGCATATTTTTTAATCCAAAATCTCAAACTAAAGTTCGGTCACGATGGATCTAGGACTTACGTGAAAATAGCCAAAAAGCTTAATTTATTGAACCGCCAAGACGCCAAGAGCGCCAAGAATTCTGAGAGTGTACCTGTAGGGGCGAACGGCTGTTCGCCCTTACTTGAATTAACGTTTTCTTTGCACTGCTTTAACGGCTGCATCAGCGTTGACTAGCCCGTTACCGAAAAAGTACTGTTTATCTTTAGCTGAAGAAGATTTTGTACTCTTATTACCCTTTGAACGGTAGATTTTGGCATCTTCATCAGAAATAGTCAAACTTTCGTAACTCGCCGTAGATTTAAGGATACTAACTAAACCTTCTCGATTTAACTGGGAATTTTCCCCTTTCATCAATGCTACTACCCCGGCTACCGCAGGGCTTGAGAAGGATGTACCTTGCACCCACCAATATCTGCCTCGAGGGTCAATTGCAGTAGACCAACGTGAGGTAGGATTTGGTACACCTTGCCAAAATGCATCTAGCCAAGTGCCACCTGTGGTGGGAATTCCACCTAACAATCCAGGTGTACTTAAGTCGCCTCCGGGTGCAACTACATCTAATCCCTTGCCGTAGTTACTGTAGGGTGCACGATTACCGAGAATATTGGTTGCGCCAACAGCAACGACTCCGGGATAAGCAGCTGGGAATGCGACTTGGTTAGAGTTTTCGTTGCCAGAAGATGCTACAATGACTAGTTTCGGGTGTGCTTTGAGTACCTGGGCGATCGCTTCTTCTTCTCCCTGAGTTGGTAAAGTTGCACCCAAGCTGAGATTGATGACATCAGCACCACGATCGGCAGCGTAGCCAATGGCTTCGATGTAGGCGGAAGGCATAAAACTACCGTTTAACCCGAACACCCGGACGGGTAAAATTTGAGTATTAGGCGCTACACCCACTACTCCTTCACCATTTTGAGGTTTGGCAGCAATGACGCCACTCACCCAAGTACCGTGAAATTCTGCACCTATTTTATAAGTACGAATATGGCGACGTAAAACATCAGCGATTTGTGAGAGTGAATAATCTGGGTTTTGTTGCTTGATTAAGAGTGTCTCATTTGGGTATTGTTCGACTAATTTTGCATCAGATAGTTGGAAAGTATCCTGAAATTTCGACCTCAAAATAGCGAGTTCTGATGGAGAAACGCGAGTGTCTGCATCACCGTTTTCGCAAGGGTTAGCGCTATCACCACCTGCCGAAAAATCCCAACCGTGAACTTCT
Source organism: Rhizonema sp. PD38 (assembly GCA_029379285.1). GTDB lineage: Bacteria > Cyanobacteriota > Cyanobacteriia > Cyanobacteriales > Nostocaceae > Rhizonema. Next base: position 4,962 of record JAQYWP010000064.1, on the reverse strand, counting down.
CCGGGACATTTGTCAGCAGCTTTCACAGTGTATACACTATTTGCCAAATCGGGATGATCCCACTCAATTAAGCTGTCTATCACTGCTACAACTACACCACGCCCGCCGTTGCTACGTTTCCAGGCATCTGTTACCCTCATATCTGTGCACGATTCAGTCGATTTTGTCGCTACGGGTTGTTGCAAGCAGCTTTGCACAGATGACAAACTAGATAAGGACTGTTGCAAACACTGTTTTAGTGGTAAGCTGTTTAATTGCCACGCCAATCCTAATAAGTTTGCTTTCGGGGAAATGCTTCTGGTAGATTGGGAGGCGATATTGCCTGGAGTGAAGTTGTCAAGTTGTTGGAAGTTTTTGAGATTGGCAACTTGTTTGACAGTTGTTTCGACATTTTGCTCATTAACGGATTCAAGGAAATTGGGTGTAGCAGATGTTACGCCTTTGACTTTGTTTAGCTGGTTAGAAATACTGAGAATTTTTGTGCCATCAGTCGATGTAGATTTGACAATATAGCGATCGCGACTAAAGCGCAACGGACGCACGATCGCCAGATTGTTTTGCTGTAAAATTGCCTGTCTCTGGCTCTCGTCAAGCTGTGGATTGAAGCTGAGAATAATTTCGTTGGGTAAAACGATAACTTCTTGGCGTTGGCTACGACTCAGTACTGGTAAGGTGGTTTGGACGTAGGGTTGCTGTTGAATTTGAGAATAGATAGCACTGCCGACACCTCGAACCCCGCCTGGTAGACTGACTAGAGCATAATTTACGCCCAAAGGACTGACTTTTGGTGAAATTGCTCCAACTGAGCGAGTGTTACCCTGTAAAGCTTGCTGGAGCTGTAGGTAAAGCGGTTGAGCCGTGATATCGCGTGTTCCAGACACTTTTTTAAAGGAAACAGCAATTATATCCGGTCGCTGGTTTAAAACAATGCGTTGTCCTTTATATAGGTAAAATAGCTCGCGATCATTTTCGGTTTGGGCGATACTCCCGGATTTAGTCGAAGAAAGGGCGATCGCTCTGGTGTTTGTTACTAGCGGGGTACTGCTTAATGAGCAAATGCCAGCAGCTAATAAAATGCAAGTAATACGTTTCATGATATTTTTTCCGACTTTTCTAGTTGAATTTACATAACGAATGTGATTAATTAGCCTACATAGTACAGTGGGCACTCCTCATCTCATCCAATATGGTTCGGTTATCTGCATTTATCCTACTGGGAAAAATACGCTTTTATAGGTAAAAATAAGCACGTGGGAATTAAAGCCAATAATCATTTCTGTTTATGGGCTTAATCACCAGACGGCAAAATTTTGCTTGCTTGGATGTATATATTTCTGAGCTTTCAGGAGTTATGCAAAAATTCCTTTTGAAGCCTGGGGCGACTGTCCCTCACAGGTGTAGGTTTTTTACAATTACCAAAGACAAAGAACGGCCCTAACTAATTAGCTTGATTAGCGTACCAACTTACTTATAAGATATTATGAAGGAGTTCACAGAAGTAGCGTAGCGATTGGGAGTCAGCGTATGCAAGCGATCCTTTTAAGCCGCGAAGAGGTTGCACGACGTGCAAAGCAACTGTATGAAAGTGGAATCCGCAAACAAGTGGAGGTAGAAGAAAACATCGGCAAGATGGTCATTATCGATATTGAGACAGCTGACTACGAAGTTGATGAAACTGGGCTGAAAGCGGCACGCAATCTGAGTGCGAAGCATCCGTATGCCCGACTTTTTGGTATTTGTATTGGTTACAATGTGGCGGCTTCGTTGGGTGGTGTAATGGAGCGTGTCAGTAAGTGATTTCCGGTATTGTAACTGATAGACATGCGATCGTTGCGTTAACATTTCTGCTCCCAAGTGGCTCAACTTTCCCGATTGAGTTCGTTATAGACACAGGCTTCACTGACTATCTATGTTTGCCACCTGAGGCAGTTACCTTGCTGGGGTTGCCGTTCCTGTACGATCTCCCTGTAAACTTGGCAGATAACAGCGAAGTCCTAGTCGCAGTTCACGAAGCCATCATTCTTTGGGACGGAGAAGAACGAGAAGTTCGTGTATTTGCTACAGGGCGACGACCTCTGATTGGAGCTGCTTTGCTGAATGAGCAAGAACTTGTGATTCAGTTCACTGAAGGTAGCTTGGTGACAATTGATGAACTCTAACCGCTATTTCAGCATGATACGGCGTAAGCTAATAAGTCGATGAAGGTATTTCTCTGTTCCTTAAACCGTTAGATATGCGATCAATTTTCATGCAACAAGCCGATCTATCAGCTTGAGACTTTCGGATAGAATATGGTATATAAAGTTAGCAGAATTTTTGTCTCTATTGAGATTACAGGCACAGCGTGTTACGAAGCCGTCAGCGACATAAATTAATCTTGTGAGAAATTTCTATAGACTGTCGATTAAAATCTTAAGCTAAAATAGCATTTAGCTATTATTTCTAAGCTAAAATGAGCGTAGCAGAATTATTCCCGAGCTTGCGAAATCTGTCTCGTGCAGAAAAATTAAGGGTCATCCAGTTTTTAGTTCAAGAACTAGCATCTGAGGAAGAAGCATTGTTGCTGCAACCAGGAGCTACTTACCATGTATGGTCTCCATATAATTCCCATGATGCTGCTCAGAAGTTAGCCGTGCTACTAGAAGAAGACAGACAGGCAAGTGATGCTTAACGCTCAAAGGTTTCCTTTCACTGAAGGACGTGATGCATTCGGCGATATTGACGCAGTACCACAATTACCTCTGACATTGACTTACCGAAATTCTATTGTGGAAGTTACAGGACTGCTAGATACTGGAGCTAGCATCAACGTTTTGCCATACACTTTAGGTATTCAACTAGGATCTGTGTGGGAAGATCTGAACATCTCCGTGCAATTAGCAGGCAATCTAGCACCCGTCGAAGCTAAAGGATTAGTTTTATCAGCCCAAATCGGCAATTTTGCACCTGTGCGATTGGTATTTGCATGGAGTCTTACAGATAATGTGCCTTTACTCTTGGGGCGTATGAACTTTTTCCGAGAATTTGATGTCTGCTTTTACCGTTCCCAAATGGCATTTGAATTGCGTCCAAAGTTATAACTACTTTAAAGGCGGGCGTGCAAGATGTATAGCATTCCTAAATCATTCGTGAAAAACAAGATCCCCGACTTCGTAAAAGTTGTCGGGGATCTGTGTCCAGACTACTCAGATTCCCCAATCAGCGTGAAAGCTGCCCAATCTACAGGATTAGGATGGTCTTTCATCGTCGTCAGCATAGCTTGACGTAAGGCTTGCGCTTTGTCCATATGCCGTTGTTGCAGATTGGTATAGAATTGAGACATTAACTCTGCGGTAGGGGAATCGGGAATTGACCATAGAGATACCATGACACTTGGGACACCCGCAGAAATGAGCGATCGAGATAAGCCAATTACCCCATCCCCGGTAATTTCTCCCCTACCAGTGTCACAAGCACTGAGAACGACTAACTCGGCTTGCAGCTTTAGATCGAGAATTTCTTCAGCCGTCAACAAGCCGTTGATTTCTCCTGGTTTTGGGGAAAATGATGCATCGGGTGCTAGGGCGAGCGCACTTCCCAAACCTTGGATCTCATTGAATATGCCGTGGGTTGCTAGATGAATGATTCTTGCTCTTAGCATTTGTTGGACAATAGATGCTTTCGTCGCCATTGAACCGATAATCGCTTTGGTATTGAGTAGAGGTGCGATCGCCATTGCTTCTTTTTCAGCCCCTGGTAATGATGCTAGCTGCTGCGGTTTATCTCCTGGGTGAGGTGGTACACTAGGCATCGTGGGATTACCTACAACTATTGCTTTCCCACCACTCCCAACTCCCAATTGCCGACTCCCTAATCTTTGTAAGTGGGTTAAATCCAACACCTGAATTGATGGCGCAGTGAGGATAGTATGTTTTTTAACAAGGTATTTACCGTTCGCGTCTTGTAAAGCGGGGAAAGGAACGAGGAATAGGGAACTTTGGGGAATGAAGATCAGGTGATCGTTGGGGTTTTTAGGTAATAAGTCAGCGATGGGTTTGATTAATAATTCGTGTAAACGCTTTAGCTTGTTTGTTGCTTTAGGTGCATCGGGATTGTAAGTTACATTAATGCTGCCGCGAAAAGCCGTACCTCTTGCACCGATAGAGTTGCGACTGGTTGTTACTAGGTCATCTAAAGTTGTATTTTCTTTTTGCCATAAGGGTTTGAGGTCAGATTTACGATAATGTATTTCACCTGTTGGCGTAATTACCCAAATATAAATTTCTGATTCTTGAATTTTTCGTTTACCTTACTTCTTGCACCAACATCTTATTGCGAAAATAAAAGACCAAAAAGCCTATGGTGCCGTTGGTTGGCCACTACCGATTTATCCCTTATTGAGAAGGTGCAAGATCTGAGTTACCCTGAATCTTGAAGTCATCATAATTAATCGAATATTCCACGAGGGTGGCATTTTGCTGTTTGGCGATTTGTTGCAGTAGTGATAGTGTAGGTTTAACAACAGTAGGTTCTAGGGTTTGACCTGTAGTTTTGTGAACTAAGCGTGAAGTTAATAACTCTACAAATGCCCTACTACGTCCTCTTTCGGAAATTTCTAAAGCTAATGAAGTTTTATTTTGAGTAATCAGGACTTGTTGCAGTGTGCCGTAAGTACGAGCTTGTTGTTCAAAAATTGAAACATAGTAAGCAAGTCCCAAATTTCCCAGAACTGTACCCTCCCCTTGACGGTCTTTAATTTCTCGATAGATAACTAATGCTCGTGACCAAGATTTTAATGCAGCTTCAAATTGACTTGTTTGAAACTGCTCAATACCTTGCTGGAACAGTCTATCTGCTTCCGCTTTCCGTGCATCTGGTGTTTGCGCTACTACCACAGATTCCCCAAATGTGACTGAATTTAGCCTTAAAGACTGCAACCCGGTGAGTAGCAAAGTGCTAAATACTATCAGTGAAAATTTATTG